>JBFKSL010000243.1:0-6740 GCA_041626995.1 Ketobacter sp.
ACCGGTGCATGCCAGTATCCACCATCAACCAAACATTAAGCGGACAAGACAATGTTGCTGCCAGCAACATATCCAGCTGCCACTGCTGATGAATCACAATATGGAAGCGTTTTTCCTCCGCCAAGCGCAGGTCAGCAGCGTTCATAACCCCTTCCATCAGCAAGATGGGTTGGCTAATACCAGCCTCGCGCAGAGCCAAACCTTCCAATAAGGTTGCCACCCCAAAACCATCGCTGTCGCGCAACGCCTTGGCCACGGGCACCAGGCCATGACCATAGGCATCGGCCTTCACCACTGACAAAATGCGACTGTTGGGCGCCAACTTGCGCACCACAGAAAAATTATGCTGAAGAGCGGACAGATTAATAACCGCCTGGGTGCCTCGGCTCAATTTAGAATTCTCCGTAAGTGTCCGGGGCAAGCTCATCGAATCTAGAGTACTTACCAAAAAAGGCTAAACGTGCCTTATCAATGGGGCCGTTACGGTTTTTACCCACGATGATCTCGGCCACACCTTTATCTTCGGAATCTTCGTTGTACACCTCATCCCGATAGATAAACATAATAATGTCCGCGTCCTGCTCGATGGCGCCAGATTCACGCAAATCAGACATAACCGGACGCTTGTTGGGTCTTTGCTCCAGCCCCCGGTTCAATTGCGAAAGCGCAATCACAGGGCAGTTCAGCTCTTTGGCCAGGCCTTTCAATGAGCGGGAGATTTCGGAAATTTCGTTTACCCTACTTTCCGCTCCCGGCACCTGCATCAGCTGCAAATAATCCACCAGGATCAATCCCATTTCACCTTGATCCCTAGCAATACGGCGAGCCCGAGCCCTGACTTCAGTTGGACTCAAACCAGCGGAATCATCGATAAAAAGCTTCTGTTCCGCCAAAAGGCTTACCGCCGAGCTGAAGCGCGGCCAATCTTCTTCTTCAAGCTTACCGGTTGTTACTCTTGTTAGATCGATCCGCCCAAGCGACGCCAACAGCCTCATAACAATTTGTTCAGATGGCATTTCCATACTGAACACCAGGGCAGGCTTATCTGTGCGTATTAAGGCATTTTCTACTAAGTTCATGGAGAATGTGGTTTTACCCATTGCGGGCCTGGCAGCCACAATCACCAGCGCGCCGGGCCTTAACCCGGAAAACACCTCATCAAGCTTTTGAAACCCGGTGGGGATACCAATAATGGCCTCATCGGATTTATAAAGCTCATCAATTTTATCAACAGTATCCTTCAAGACTGACTTCACAGGCACCGGGCCGCCCTGCTGCGAGCCCTGCTCGGCAATGGCAAAGACTTTACGCTCGGCCTCATCCAATAACTCTGTGGAATTACGTCCCTCTGGATTGAACGCACTGTCAGCAATATCGTTGGAGACCGTTATCATCTGCCTCAACACGGAACGCTCACGCACAATTTCCGCGTAGGCTTTGATATTACTGGCGCTGGGTGTATTTTTTGCCAGCTGTGCCAAGTAGGACATGCCACCGCTTTCTTCCAGGATACCGGCGTTGTCCAGGGCTTCTCCCAGGGTTACCACATCAAAGGGCTTACCGAATTCCGCCAATTGCGCGATGGCTCGAAAGATCAGACGATGGTCACGGCGATAGAAATCCACATCGGAAACAATTTCCGCCACATCATCAAAGGTACCATTGGCTAGCATTAAGCCACCAATGACAGATTGCTCAGCCTCTAGTGAATGGGGCGGAACCTTGATAGACGCCGATTCAATATCCGCATCCAGGGATAACTCGATTGGAGATTCACTCATGATTATTAGGATAGTGTTGAGCTGATAGATTTGAACAAGTGTAAAGCTGGCCGCACAAGGGTGCAAACGCTAACTTGGGGGAAAATCAGTTAGTTAGGCTACTGTTCAGATCTATAGGCAGAAATGGAAAAACTCCAGCACCCACAATGACTGGGGTGCCGGAGTTTCGGCATGACGGATGTCACGAAATCGAAGTGTTTGCTACAAGCAGCTACGATTATTCAGGAACAACCGAAACCTTAACAGTAGCAGTCACATCGCTGTGCACTTGCAGGTCGATGTCGTAGTCACCAACGTTACGGATGGCGCCAGTAGGCATCAACACTTCTGCTTTGGAGGTTTCAACACCAGCAGCAGTCAGCGCATCGGCAATGTCGCGGGTTCCGATGGAACCGAACAGTTTGCCTTCGTCACCAGCTTTGGCAGGAATGGTTACGCTACCAAGCTCAGTTACCTTGTCGGCGCGAGCCTGAGCAGCACCCAGTTTGTCGGCAGCCGCTTTTTCCAGCTCAGCACGACGCGCTTCAAAGTGTTTTACATTGTCTTCAGTGGCTGGAACCGCTTTACCTTGTGGAATCAGGTAGTTACGGCCATAACCGGATTTTACGTTAACCTTATCACCCAGCTCACCCAGGTTTCGGTTTCTTTCTAATAAAATGACTTCCATCACTCATACCTCTTTTGAATTCGATTTCTGAAGTCTACAAAACTGTCCATAATCGCTGCGGCCATCAGGATCATCACGCCGATTCCGGCAGAGAAAATCAGGCCAATATAAAAGAACACCAACAGTGGGCCGTTATTGGGCTTGCGCCCCAGCATGCCGTGCACCAATGCCAAACCAGCCAGCAACAACGGCAAAACGGCGGCGGGTAATAGCACCCTCACATCGGCGTAGCTCTGAGTTAAAAACAGCACCAGAACTAAGCCAGCACACATCACTGGCACTAAGCGCAGGCGGTGAAACTCACCTCGAAACCCGCCAGGGTTATACAGCCGCGCTTGCAGCCAACGAGCCACTAACAATGCAGAAGCGGACGAAATGGCCACCACCATGGCGGAGGCCTCAATCACCACGTTTCGTACATTCACCGCATCAAACACCCCTTCGGAGTCGTTCTTACGGAACTCTTCCATCCAAGCATCGAACATGGGCTGATACATTTGTACTGCCTGATCGATCTTGCCTGGAGCAAGGTTCAGCACGAGCACCATAAAAATGGCGGATGCAGCGCTTGCTACCACAATGGCCCAGGCTAACGATCGCGTATTGGCCAGCGCTATCGCTCCAGCCAGGGCCGCAATCACTAATCCAGCCTGGGTATAATCCCCTGCTGGCCAGTGCACACTTAAGGCCACCGCCAAGGCACCCAATAGAGGCGCCATGGCATCGGTTGTGTTCTTTCTTAAAGCGACCAATGCCACCACGGCACCGGAAGCCCATCCAAACCCAGGCACTATGGCCAGGGCGGCAGCGAGAGCGAAAGCCGGTAACGGCCCGCTCATGACCCACTTCGCCAGCATCAACATCGTAACTGGCCGTGTGTCATTTACTTATGAGAATCTGAATAAGGCAACAACGCCAGGAAACGGGCACGCTTAACAGCGCGAGCCAGTTGACGTTGGTATTTCGCACTGGTGCCGGTGATACGGCTAGGTACGATTTTGCCAGTTTCAGTAATGTAGTTTTTCAGGGTATCCAGATCTTTGTAATCGATCTCAGTTACGCCTTCAGCAGTAAAACGGCAGAATTTTCTGCGACGATAAAAACGTGCCATGGTTGGCTCCTGTCTATTCGACTATGCAATTAACGCTTTTCAATTTGCTGAGCGTGCAGTACCAGTTGGGTGGCAGCGGTATCTTTGTAGCTGGCTCGGGATAAAAACCCGGTAATGGTTACCCGATCACTTACGGCCAAAGCTTCGCATTGTGTTGCGATACTTTCGCCACGGGCTTCCACTTTTATGCGCGCCAGTACTTCTCGCGCGGCTCCCGCCTCTTCTTGGCGAGATCGATGTTCCAGCATAAATGCAAAATGGGGAACACCTGCCGGTGTGTAACGTAACCCGAAAGTTTCCGTTACGGTACCACTTAGAACCAGTTGATTAATTTCCACTCAGCGGTTCACAAGGCTTCGATTATTCTTCTGAAGCCGTTTCTTCATCTTCAACTTCAGTTTCTTCTTCGTCATCAGTGTCATCTTCAGAAGAAGCTTCTGCGTTGTAATCTCTACGAGGTGGACGCTCATCACGCTCTTTCTCGGCCTTGGCCAGGATAGATTGTTCAGTGATGGCTTCGTCACGGCGGATTACCATGTTACGCAGTACGGCATCGTTGAATTTGAAGGCGCTGGACAGTTCATCAAGTACTTCTTGTGAGCACTCAACGTTCATCATCACGTAGTGAGCCTTGTGAATTTTGTTAATTGGGTAGGCCAGTTGGCGTCGACCCCAGTCTTCTAGGCGGTGTACTGAACCACCACCATCCTGGATTTGGCCTTTGTAACGCTCAACCATTCCGGGAACTTGTTCACTCTGATCAGGGTGAACCATAAATATGATTTCGTAATGTCTCATGGACATCTCCTTACGGTTTAAAGCCTCCCGCAGCTTGGCGGTAAGGCAAGGAGTTAATGCTTACTAACTTTGATTTCCTTCGGCTGGGTAGTCGAAGGATCGCGCATTCTATAGGAGGTTGGGGGGAAACTCAAGTTGCTTTGCGGAAGGTGTGCTGTGAGTGATTAGGTGGTGCGTTGACGCAAAGCTTCGAACAAACACACACCGGCTGCCACGGACACATTCAGGCTTTGGATCTGACCTTGCATAGGAATGTAGACCAGCTGATCACAGTTTTCGCGGGTAAGGCGGCGCAGCCCGGTGCCTTCGGCGCCCATCACTAAGGCAACCGAGCCTTTTAGATCGGCTTGATAGAGGCTGGATGCGCTTTCGTCCAGCTCAGTGCCAATTACCCAGACTCCCTGCTCTTGCAGACTTTTTAGGAATCGCGCCAGGTTGGTAACTTGGGCAAAGGGCATGATTTCTGCCGCACCCACGGCCACCCGCCGCACCACTGGGGTAAGGCCAACCGATTTGTCTTTGGTGGTGATAACGGCATCGACACCCGCAGCATCGGCACTGCGCAGCACGGCGCCCAGGTTATGGGGATCGGTGACAGAATCCAACACCATTAATAAGGATGGGCCTTGCTTACGTTCCAGCAGGGAAAGGACAGCATTTTCATCCAGCGCCTGGGATAACTTGCAGCGAGCTGCCACCCCTTGGTGATTGGCATCCTGAAATTGATGATCCATGGATTTTTTGGAAACTCGCTGCAGGGGAATGCCTGCTTGCTTTGCATTGGCCTGCAAGGCATCTAAGCGAGCGTCATCGCGCCCTTCTTGGGTTTTCATTTCCAGCACACGCTCAGGGTGTTTTTTTAACACAGCGGATACGGTGTGGATGCCATAGAGCCATTCAGGTTTTGCCATAGAGTGTTACTACCGTTTTTTCTTATTGCCTTTTTTGGGCTTGGTGCCGCTTACTGCTTTCTTAGCTTTGGTTTTTTTGGCAGCTGGTTTTCTGCTGCCAGGCTTTTTAGCGCTCACTTTCTTGCTGCTGGTTTTTTTACGGCCCTTGCCTTCCGACTGAGCACTGGCTTTGGATTTCTTCTTGTCTTTTTTATTTTGTTTTGCCGCTTTATCCAGCTCTTTACTCCAGCGCACACGCCTGCCACCGGCCAGCAATTCAAAATCGATTTTACGATCATCCAGATCCACTTTGGCAATGCGAACGGTGACCTCTTCACCCAAACCAAACATTAAACCGCTTTTTTCTCCCACCAATCGATGACGCACTTCGTCAAAGTGGTAGTAATCACTTTTGAGCGAACTAACGTGAACCAAGCCTTCTACATAAATATCTTTTAGCTCTACAAACAAGCCAAAATTAGTCACACCGGAGATAATGCCTTTGAATACATCACCGATTTTGTCGCTCATGTATTCGCATTTCAGCCAACCAATCACATCCCAGGTGGCTTCGTCGGCGCGGCGTTCTGTCATGGAACATTGTTCACCCAATTGCACCATGGCCGCCATATCGTAAGGTAGAATTTTCTCCTGCGGAATCACCGGAACCGGACCCGGCTGCTTGGTGTTGGGGCTTTCTTTTCCGCTACGGACGAAGTAACGAATAGCGCGATGCACCAACAAGTCGGGGTAACGTCGAATGGGCGAGGTGAAATGCCCATAGGCCGTGTAGGCCAAACCAAAATGGCCTTTGTTCTCTGGCGTGTATACCGCTTGATTCATAGAGCGCAACATGACGGTTTGAATGAGTTCAAAGTCAGGGCGGTCTTGAATGTTTTGTAGAACCTGCTGGTAATCATCCGGCTTCGGATTTTCCCGCACCATGAAAGGAATATTTAGCTCCTTTAAGAAAGCGCGTAGATTTTCCAGTTTTTCATTTTTTGGGCCTTCATGCACACGATAAAGCGCGGGCAGTTTGTTTTTCTGTAAAAAACGGGCAGCGCTGACATTGGCCGCCAGCATGCATTCTTCAATAATGCGATGAGCATCGTTGCGCTGTGTGGGTACGATTTTTTCAATTTTGCGATCTTCGCCAAACAGAATTTGTGTTTCTGTGGTCTCAAAGTCGATTGCACCGCGCACAGATCGTTGCTCTCGAAACTTATGATAAAGGGCGTAAAGGTTCTCCAGCTGAGGTACGACCTTGGCGTATTCTTCCCTCAAGCCCTGACCTTCCTGGCTGTCAGCCTGTTGCAGAATAGTGCCTACTTTATTGTAGGTAAGACGGGCGTGAGAACAGATCACCGCTTCGAAAAAGCAGAAACGGCTGACTTTACCGGCGGAGCTAACACTCATCTCACACACCATGGCCAACCGATCCACTTTTGGATTCAGTGAGCAAAGGCCATTGGATAAATTCACTGGCAGCATGG
>JBFKSL010000244.1:0-6731 GCA_041626995.1 Ketobacter sp.
CTGGCCTATAGCCCAGGTGTGGCAGAGCCCGTGCGAGAAATCGCAAAAGACGCCGAAGCCGCCTACCTATACACCAATAAAGGTAACCTGGTAGCCGTGATCAGCGATGGTAGTGCAATACTTGGCTTGGGTAATCTGGGCGGATTGGCCAGTAAGCCTGTAATGGAAGGCAAAGGCGTGCTATTCAAACGCTTTGCTGGAATTGATGTATTTGACATTGAAGTGGATGCGGAAAACCCAGAAGCGTTTATCGACACGGTTAAGCGTATCTCACCCACCTTTGGTGGCATCAACCTGGAAGATATCAAGGCACCTGAGTGTTTTGAAATTGAACGTGTGCTGATTGAGCAGTGCGATATCCCTGTTTTTCACGACGACCAACACGGCACTGCGATCATTGCAGCTGCAGGTTTGGTGAACGCGTTGGAATTGCAGGAGAAGAAAATTGAAGACATCAACATCGTTTGTATCGGTGCTGGTGCCGCAGGTGTGGCTACCCTGAAACTGTTTATGGAAATGGGCGCCAAAAACGAAAATATTTACGTATTGGATCGCAACGGCGTGATTCACTCAGGCCGTACTGACCTGAACCAATATAAGGCCGCGTTTGCTCACGAAACCGATAAACGTACATTGGAAGATGCCTTGGCAGGCGCCGATGTGTTCATTGGCGTATCTAGCTCGAATCTGCTGACGGCAGATATGCTAAAGCTGATGGCGCCTAACCCAGTGGTATTTGCCTTGGCCAATCCAGATCCGGAGATTCTTCCAGAAGTGGCTTACGAAATCCGTGATGACGTGATTGTTGCTACAGGCCGAAGCGATTATCCCAACCAGGTGAACAATGTCTTGGGCTTCCCCTACATCTTCCGTGGTGCGTTAGATGTTCGTGCTACCCGCATTAACGAAGCAATGAAAATTGCAGCGGTAAATGCCATAAGTAAACTGGCGAAAGAACCGGTTCCCCAGGTTGTGAAAGACGCCTACGAAGGGGTAGAGTTGGAGTTTGGTCGCGACTACATTATTCCCAAGCCGATGGACCCTCGCTTGTTGGGTGCAGTGTCTGCTGCCGTGGCGAAGGCTGCAGTAGATACGGGTGTGGCCACACGGCCTTATCCCTCTTACTACCCGCTCAACACGGTAGACGATATTGAGTATTAATCCTTAACAGGATGGCAAAAACCGGCTTGGAGACAGGCCGGTTTTTTTATGACTGTAATTTGTGATCAACCGGGAGAATCACTATGACAGAAAAAGAAACCGCTGCGGAAAAACATAAGCGCAAAAGCCAGAAACAAAAGGAAAAGGTAGATGCCAACATTGCCAAAGCCACAGAAGAGCGTGGAGTATTGTTGCTGTTAACCGGTGAGGGTAAGGGCAAAAGCAGTTCCGCCTTTGGTATGGTGATGCGTGCTTTGGGTTACGGCCAAAAAGTGGGTGTGGTGCAATTTATTAAAGGCAAGCTTTTGTCTGGTGAGGAGATGTATCTGAAAGATCATTGCCCTCAAGTAGACTTTTATCAGATGGGTACCGGTTTCACTTGGAACACTCAGGATCGTGAATTGGATATGGCCGCAGCGGAAAAAACCTGGGCCATGGCGGAGCCCATGCTAAGCGACGCCAGTTACGATCTGGTGGTTTTGGATGAGCTTACCTATATGTTGAGCTACAAATATCTGGATGAAGGTAAAGTTTTAGCGGCGTTAAGTAATCGTCCGAAAAATCAAAGCGTGGTGGTTACCGGGCGTGGTGGTGGCTCCGCCTTAAGGGAAATTGCCGACACGGTTTCTGAAATCAAAGATGTTAAACATGCCTACCGCGCTGGGGTAAAAGCGCGCCAGGGTGTGGATTATTAGTTTTTTCAGCCTTTCACCGGTGTTTGCGCTCCGGTGAAAGGTCGTTATTGAAAGGTTAGAATAGTTGCTCGGGAAGATTGCTTTCTTCCAGGTGAGGGTTTGCTATGCTGGTTTCTGCTTCCTGTTTTGGCGCATTTTCCTCTAAGAAATATTCAAAAACGGCATTAACCTGACCCGGCTTGGCACGCTTTCCAGTTTCAGGGTCGATTTTTAAGGTGATCACGCCGTCAGGAATTTTGCTGGATGCTTGAGAGGAACCCTTCAATGCCGTACGCATATAATCAATCCAGATAGGCAGTGCAGCGGTGCCACCGTATTCACCGCGGCCCAGGTTGCGGGGTTGATCAAAGCCAACCCACACGGTGGCCACCACATCTTTATTAAAGCCTGAGAACCACGCGTCTTTCTGGTCGTTAGTGGTGCCGGTTTTACCTGCAATATCGGAGCGATCCAAAGCGCGGGCTCTTACGCCGGTGCCGCGTTTGATGACGTCCTGCATCATATTGGTAATCAGAAAATTAATGCGTTCGTCCTGCACCCGTTCTGCATAGCGAGGCTCCGGTTGTGCTTCTTCTGGAGCAGTTTCTGGTTGTGCTGCTTGTTCTGCTTCTTGTTGCAGAAGTTGTTTAAAATCCATTTCATCGGCTGCTTCCCGCTCTTGCTCGGCCAGTTTCAGTTGACGTTCCTTCTCGCAGGCCTTATCGCAGATTTGTAGCGGATCTGCTTCAAACAGAATATTGCCTTCTCGATCCTCAATGCGGCTGATATACCAGGGTTCCACTTGATAGCCGCCATTGGCCAGTATTGCATAGGCAGAGGCGATTTCCATTGGTGTTAAATCTGCGCTGCCTAATGCCAGAGATAAATTGTCGGGTAGCTTGTTGGGATCAAAACCAAACTTTTCCGCGTACTCGATGGTGCTTTTAATGCCGATTTGGCGCAATACTCGAATGGATACCAGGTTGCGGGATTTATACAGTGCTTGACGCAAACGGGTTGGGCCGTAAAAGCGGCCACCGGAGTTTTCCGGGCGCCAGGTGCTTTCCAGGCTGGAATCTTCAAATACCACCGGTGCGTCATTGATCACGGTTGCGGGCGTCATGCCTTTTTCAAGTGCAGCGCTGTAAATAAAGGGCTTAAAGCTAGAGCCAGCCTGGCGGCCACCCTGTACCGCGCGGTTGAACTTGCTGCTGCGAAAATCAAAGCCGCCCACAATGGCTAATAAGGCGCCATTGCTTGGATCCAGTGATACCAGTGCACTTTGGGCGATGGGTTTTTGAGCGAAGCTCCAGCCATCATTTTCTTGCACCAAGCGCACCACATGGCCGGGTGCCACCACTTTGTCAGCACTTTTAGGTTCAGGGCCGCGATCTATGTTGTCTAGATAGCGGCGTGCCCACTTCATGGTTTCAAAATCCACTGGTACCACTTCACCGCTTTTAATCAGGGCGCTAAAGCCGGTTTCAGTCACTTCCATTACAATGGCGGGTTCCAGGGGGCCAATGGTGCGGAAACGTTTTAATTCTGCCAACAGAGATTCTTGGCTTGGGGTTTCTTCGCTATCAAATTCAACTTTAGCTTCTTCGCCACGATAGCCGTGGCGTCGGTCGTAGGCAATCAGTCCATGTTGTAAGCCATTATTGGCGGCCGCGTGGTTTTCGGCTTTTAGGGTGGTGACCACTTTATAGCCCTCGGTAACCGCTTTTTCTCCAAACCGATCCAGCATATCTCTGCGCACCATTTCGGCAAAGTAGGGTGCCTCCACTTCCACAGGGATGCCGTGCAACTCGGCCGTGCTGGGCTCTGCAATGGCTTTATCCATTTCCTCTTTGCTGATGTATTCCAGCTCATGCATGCGCGACAAAATCCAATTGCGGCGCACCAAAGCGCGAGCCGGGTTGGTAACCGGGTTAAAGGCAGAAGGGGCTTTGGGCAGGCCAGCAATCGTGGCTACCTGGGCTAAACTCAGTTCATCCACAGGCTTTCCGTAGTACACCTGGGCTGCTGCTTGGATACCATAGGCGCGATGTCCTAGATATATTTTATTAATGTACAGTTCCAGAATCTGCTCTTTGGTTAGCTTGCGCTCCATATCCAGCGATAGCAGTATCTCATTGAATTTACGCAGGAAAGTTTGGTCAAGGGTGAGAAAATAGTTACGAGCCACCTGCATGGTAATGGTGCTGCCGCCACTTTGAATGGAGCCGGTTGAGATCAATTCCAACGCAGCCCGAGTCAGGCCTTTAATGTCCACCCCAGGGTGAGAAAAGAAGCGAGAATCTTCCGCTGCCAGAAAGGCGTGAACAAATTCTGTGGGAATTTCCGGGTAGGAAATGGGGGTGCGTTTCTTTTCGCCAAATTCAGCAATTAGTTTTTCTTCACTGGAATAAATGCGTAAAGGCGTCTGTAATTGTATATCAAGGATCTGCTCAACTTGTGGCAGCTTGGGGCCCAGATATAGCAGGGTGCCAGTGAAAACAAGAGATCCAGCACTCAAACCCAGCAAAATGAGCCAGAGTGATACGCGTAAAAACGGGTGAGATTTCGGCATGTTTTTAATGCAAGCTCAACTAAAATGTGTGTCGTTATATGGCAATAAATTGCTCAGAGTGTGAATTATACGACGATATTGTAGGCGTGATCTAATTGCGTGTTCTAATATTGTGGTATTTAATGTAAATAGACACATTGTTTTTGTAAGTGTGCAGAACTGCACAAAATTCATAATTAAGCAGAACGACAAAACAGGACAGGAAGATATGCTGCCCTTCCTCAGTAAGAAGGCTTCTACAGCCAAATTGGGAATCGATATTAGCTCGACCTCGGTCAAGCTACTGGAGCTCAGCCGAAGCGGAAACCGATACAAGGTGGAAGCCTATGCGGTGGAGCCCCTTCCCGCCAATGCCGTTGTTGAAAAAAACATCAATGATGTGGAGGGCGTGGGTGAAGCCATTGCCCGCGTTCTGGCCCGATCCAAGTCTGGCGTGAAAAGCGCTGCGGTGGCGGTGGCCGGTTCATCCGTTATCACCAAAGTCATCGAAATGGATGGCAACTTATCCGAAGACGACATGGAAACTCAGATCAAGGTGGAGGCGGATCAATATATTCCCTACCCCTTGGACGAAGTGGCCATCGACTTTGAAGTGCAGGGCACGGTAGAAGGCTCTGCGGATCAAGTCGAAGTGCTGCTTGCAGCGTGTCGAAACGAGAACGTTGAGTTGCGAGTGGATGTGCTGGATATTGCAGGCCTCGCCGCGAAAGTGGTGGACGTGGAAGCCTACGCCATGGAGCGTGCTTTCAGTTTGGTGGCCGATCAAATCGATGGCGGTGAAGAACAAACGGTCGCCATCGTGGATATCGGTTCTACCATGACCACACTCAGCGTTCTGCACGATGGCAAAACCATCTACACTCGCGAGCAGTTGTTTGGTGGCAAGCAGCTGACCGAAGAAATTCAACGTCGTTATGGTCTTTCCTTTGAAGAGGCCGGTTTGGCGAAAAAACAAGGCGGCCTGCCCGACGACTATGAAACTGAAGTGTTAGAGCCCTTCAAGGAAGCTGTAGTGCAACAAGTTACCCGTTCCTTGCAGTTTTTCTTTTCCTCCAGCCAATATAACGATGTTGATCATATTCTACTGGCTGGTGGTACGGCTTCGATCCCCGGTTTGGCTGAGCTGGTACAAGACAAGGTGGGCACCACTACCTCCATCGCGAATCCTTTTGTGGATATGGCATTGTCCTCCAAAGTTAACGCGTCATTGTTGAGTGCAGATGCGCCCTCATTAATGATTGCCTGTGGGCTGGCACTGAGGAGTTTTGATTAATGACAAAGATTAACCTACTCCCATGGCGTGAAGAGCGTCGCCAAGAACTTAAACGACAGTTCTTTATTGTTTTGGCTGGTGCTGTATTGATTGGTGCGGGTTGTATGTATTTGGTGGAGATGAATGTGCAATCACAGATCGCCTATCAAAATCAGCGTAATCAGTTTATTCAGAACGAAACTAAAAAAATGGAGCAGCAGATCAAGGAAATCAGCGAACTGAAGAAAAAGCGTGAATCCTTAATAGAACGGATGAAGGTTATTCAGGACTTGCAGGGTAACCGACCTGTGGTGGTGAAAGTGTTTGATGAAGTCGTGCGCACGGTTCCAGATGGGGTTTTCTATAAGAGCATCAAATCCACCGGCGATACTATCAGCATTGTTGGATTTGCAGAAAGTAATAACCGGGTTTCCAACCTGATGCGCAATCTGGATAGTTCTGAACTTTTTCAAGCGCCCAATCTTTCCAAAGTTCAGACTGCGGGAAAAGAAAAAGACAGCAACGAGTTTGATTTAACGGTCAAGCGTCAAAAACCAGCTGCAGAAGAGGAAGGTTGAAGCTATGGACGCTAAAGAATTTATTGATTCGCTAAACAACCTCGATCCGGAAAATATTGGCGGCTGGCCTTTGCCAGTGAAGTTGATGATTTGGTTGATTGCCTGTGTTGCTGCTGGTTTTCTGATTTTTCATTTAATGTTGTCTGATTCGTTGGCGCAGCTGGATAGTGTCAAAGCGAATGAAACAGATCTGATGAAAGCCTTTGAAAGTAAGGCCTTTCAAGCCTCTAATTTAGATGCTTATAAAGAGCAAATGAAGGAAATGGAAACCACCTTTGGGGCATTGCTGCGTCAACTGCCGAGCGATACTGAAGTGCCTGGCTTGTTGGAAGACATCAGTCACACCGGTCTTACTGCAGGCCTGAGTTTTAATAGTATTCAGCTGGCGCCGGAAGCATCCAAAGAATTCTATGTGGAATTGCCCATAGATATTGAAGTGAAAGGTGGTTATCACTCCTTTGGAGCTTTTGTCAGCGGCGTAGCCGCCTTGCCTC
>JBFKSL010000245.1:0-6727 GCA_041626995.1 Ketobacter sp.
CCAATATCGGTTAAACCTGCGTCCATGGCTTCCTCAACCCCATATTGAACTAAGGGCTTGTTTACTATGGGAAGCATTTCTTTTGGCTGTGATTTGGTAGCAGGCAGGAAGCGTGTTCCATAACCGGCCACAGGGAATATACATTTAGAGATCATGACCCAACCTTGTGCAAAGACATTTAAATCCTTTGGTGTTTTTTAATTCATTGCCAATCAGCAATGCAAAATTAGAGCCCGAATTTTACCCAGAATCACCAAATAAGTTCTACCCTATATTAAAACGGTCACGAAATTGCATCATTTAATGAGCAGCGACTTGATTACAATCAAGCTCATTGGCTAGAAAAGTAAGGAGAACAACTGTGAAAGAGCCTTCCCAGCTACTGTTCGACTTTGTACTGTTTGGTGGAACGGGTGATCTGGCCATGCGTAAATTACTGCCAGCCCTGTATCAGCTGTACCGCACCCAAGCCTTTCAGCCTGGCTCCAAGGTGATTGCCGTGGGACGCTCATCTATGAGTAAAGAAGCTTTCTTGTATAAAGTTGGGGATAAGCTTAAACACCACCTGCCAACCGATGATTGGGATGAAGTAACATGGCAGCAATTTTCCAAGCATCTCAACTACGTCACCATTAGCGCTGACAAAACCGAGTCCTATCGCGAACTACTGCCACTACTTAGCAATGAGGATGAACGACCACGCGTATTCTACCTGTCAACCCACGCTTCTTTGTATTCTGCCATTGCTACTAGCTTGGGCTCACAGAACCTAATCAACGAACATTCCAGAGTGGTGTTGGAAAAACCCATTGGGCGCAATTTGGATACAGCAAGAAGCATTAGTGGGCAGATGTCCAACTATTTTACTGAATCACAAATCTATCGAATTGATCATTATTTAGGGAAAGAAACCGTACAAAATTTATTGGTGCTGCGCTTTGCCAATCCCTTGTTTGAGTCACAATGGAATCACCGTTTTATCGACCACATCCAAATCACCATATCGGAATCCATTGGCGTGGAAGGCCGAGGCGAATTCTACGAAGAAACGGGCGCCCTAAGAGATATCGTGCAAAACCATCTTTTGCAACTGCTGTGTATCCTGGCCATGGAACCACCACCCAATACCGAGCCAGATCGTATTCGTGACGAGAAACTTAAAGTGCTATTCGCTCTGCGACCGCTAGAACATGACAATATTTCCAATCAAGTAATACGTGGCCAGTACACTGCAGGAAACGTCAATGGATCGCCGTGCATTGGGTATCGGGAAGAAGATGGCGTGTCCGACAGCAGCAACATTGAAACCTTTGTGGCTATGAAAGTGTTAATTGACAACATGCGCTGGTCCAGCGTGCCCTTCTATCTTCGCACTGGAAAACGCTTACCGGAAAGAAGCTGTGAAATAGTGGTGCAATTTAAGGACATCCCTCATTGGATATTCGAAGCGCCTCGTGGACAACTCATGAATAACCAGCTGGTAATCACCCTACAACCCGATGAATCCATCACTCTGCAATTATGCGGAAAACGCTTAGGCCCGGGTATTGATGTTCGCACTATAGATTTAAATTTAAACCCAGACTCAAGAGACAATAAACGCTCTGCCGATGCCTATGAACGCCTGCTTCTGGATGTAATCAATGGCGATCAAACACTATTTCTACGTCAAGATGAGCTTGAACAAGCCTGGCATTGGATAGAACCCATATTAAACAGTTGGGAAAACAGCACAACTCCGCCTGAGCGGTATTCAGCGGGTAGCTGGGGCCCAGCTGGTTCAACCTTGTTACTAGCAAAGGATGGCCGTCTTTGGTATGAAGGTATTCAATAATGGAAACCATACTCAAACCAAAAAACGAACTGCCTGATGTTGCAGCAGATCTTTTGGCTCAAACCATCAATGATTCACTAAGGGTGCATAACCAATGTGTTCTGGCTTTATCCGGCGGAAGATCACCGGCACAAATGTTGAAATCACTGGCCTTTAAGAATGTTGATTGGCAGAAAGTAAGAATCATCTTGGTCGACGAACGCTTTACCGATAACAAAATCGATCAAAACCAAACCATGATCCGCTCATTTATTCAGGGCATACCAGGCAATCACCCATTTTTTCAAAATCTGTTAATTCATCCAGACTTCAATCAAAACCTTAAAATGTGCAACAAATTTGCCGATCGGTTGCAACAAGCGAATATCGTTGTCTTAGGAATGGGATTAGATGGGCATACCGCATCATTATTTCCTGATGCGGACGAATACGAATCAGCCATGAAATCGACGGACAAATACGTGGCCGTTCACCCACAATCAGCGCCACACCCTCGAATTTCCATGAGCTATTCTTGGATCACCCAGGCAGATCAAGTAATGCTTTACATTCCGGGAAAAGAAAAACATGATTGCTTTAATGAAATTCTAACATCCAACCAAAGCAGGTCTCCGATTAAGTCACTGACAGAAGACACACATAAAAAGCTCACCCTTTTTAGCAGCGAGGATTAACCATGGTAATCCCTGCCATCGAAAAAATACTGGAAAGCTTGAAACTGCGCAGCGAATCCTCTCGTAGGGAATATATTACTCAGTGTAAAAATGCACAAAACAACAAACCCAACCGAGGACAACTAAGCTGTACCAATTTAGCCCACAGCTATGCGGCAGCCAGTAGCAGCGAAAAAGATTTACTCCGCCAAACACAAACCACGCCAAACATAGCAATTGTTAGTGCCTATAACGACATGCTGTCGGCCCACCAGCCCTATTACCGCTACCCTGAGACACTAAAACAATATGCTCTAAAATACGGAGCTACCGCGCAAGTGGCTGGCGCCACACCCGCCATGTGCGATGGTGTCACCCAGGGCCAACCGGGCATGGAATTATCGTTGTTCAGCCGCGACGTTATTGCTCTCTCAACTGCGATCGCGTTATCTCACAATACGTTTGATTCCGCGGCTTACTTAGGTATTTGTGACAAAATCGTTCCAGGCCTGCTCATGGGAGCACTCTCGTTCGGCCATCTTCCGGGCATTTTTATTCCATCGGGCCCCATGGCCAGCGGAATACCCAATGACGAAAAAGCCAAAATAAGAGTAGCCTTCGCAGAAGGCGTAATCAACAAATCGGAATTACTCAAGTCGGAAGAAGCCTCTTACCATTCTAAAGGCACTTGCACGTTTTACGGCACAGCCAATTCAAACCAAATGCTATTGGAAGTAATGGGTTTACAAATCCCTGGTAGCGCTTTTGTTCAACCAGGTACAGAACTACGAAATGCCTTAACAGAATTAGCGATAAAACGTTGCGTTCATTCATCACTGCAAAATAAAACAGGATTGGGCTTTATACTTGAAGCTGAAAACATTTTAAATGGCGTTATTGGATTACTGGCAACCGGCGGTTCCACCAACCATACGCTTCATCTCGTTGCAATTGCCAAAGCCTGTGGCTGGAATTTACAGTGGGAGGACATCGCTGAACTTTCAAAGGTGATACCACTGATTACTCGCCTATATCCAAATGGAGCAGCAGACGTTAATGCATTCCATCAAAATGGTGGCACTCCGGCGGTGATAGCGACTCTGGCGGAAAGCCAATTAATCTTTAAAGATATACAAACGAGTTATGGTGGCCCGTTAGAAGAAGCAGCCCTATTCCCCTACGATGTGATTGAAAACAAAATACAGTGGACATCCCCAAGTGAAATAACACATGACGATTCTGTAGTACGAAAAGCCGACACGCCGTTCCAATCCACCGGTGGTTTAAAACTATTAACTGGCAACCTTGGAAAAGCCATCATCAAATTGTCTGCGCTTTCAAACTCGCAAAGCAACATAACCGCGCCAGCCATTGTGTTTAATTCCCAGGAGGAAATAATGGAACAGTTCCAACTGGGCAAGTTAAATCAAGACTTCATTGCCGTTCTGCCCTGGCAAGGCCCGGCTGCTAATGGCATGCCCGAATTACACAAACTAACACCGCCACTCACCTCGCTACAAAATAAAGGCTTTAAAGTGGCACTAATAACTGATGGCAGAATGTCAGGCGCATCAGGAAAATTTCCTGCTGCTATTCATCTCACCCCAGAAGCGGCAAAAGGTGGCGCCATTAGTAAAGTACAAACAGGGGATGTACTCACCCTCGATTGGAAAAACGATCAGCTGCAAATACACTTACAGCAAGATGAACTCAACAAGCGCCCTACCCGACCGGCGCCGTCTAACCAAGACACTATTGGGCGCTCTTTATTCAAGAATATGCGCAAAACGGTGAGTTCCGCAGATCAAGGCGCGAGCTTTATTCTAGAGGATACAGCATGAAAACTGCTTTTAAGGAACTGTTGGGTAACAGCAAACGCATCATCCCGGTTATCGCCTTACCCAATTCAGAATCAGCATTACCACTGGCGAACTTGTTGAGTGAAAGCAATTTCAAAGTATTAGAAATCACCCTGCGCACGCCGTACGGCTTAAAAGCCATTGAAACACTTCGTCAACAACACAACGACATTGTAGTGGGAGCTGGCACCGTAAAAAACATTCAACAGTTGAACGATGTAATAGCCGCAGGAGCACAGTTTGCTGTAAGCCCAGGCATAGATCGAGAGATGGTTGAGCTCGCGCAAAAACATCAAATTCACATTATTCCAGGCATTATGACACCCAGTGAAATTATGTTGGCAGAAAACCTTGGCCTACATACGGTAAAGCTTTTTCCTGCAACATTGGCCGGGGGCACTGAGTTTATTCAATCTATGGCTTCAGTCTTTCCTGGTATCAGTTTTTTCCCAACGGGGGGCATCACGGAAGATAGCGTAAACGATTATTTAGAATTGGATAACGTGATTTGCGCAGGGGGAACGTGGCTGACGCCCAAAGCCCTATTGGAAAAAGGCGATTGGGCGCGGCTTCACGAAATAGCGTTACGCTGTTGATTTGAAATTAGTGGTCTTCTGGGTGCTCTGCTAATTCAATCAACACACCATCGGTGCACTTGGGGTGAATAAAGGCAACACGAGTATTATGAGCACCAGGCTTGGGGGCATCAGATAGAAATTGATAACCTTTCTCAGTTAAGCGCTTCATATCCGCCTCCACATCATCCGTCTTAAAACAGATATGATGCAGACCGCCACCCTTCTTCTCCAAATAGGTAGCAACAGGGCCTTCACCATTTAAAGGATGAACCAGCTCAATCTGCGTACCAGAGATAGGGAAAAAAGCGGTGGTGGTTTTAGCGTCTTCTACCGCTTCTGTGCCCGCAAACTCAATACCAAAATCTTCGGCAAAGCGTTTTATGGCTTTTTCAAAATCCGGTACCGCAATAGCAATGTGATCCAACCCAATTATCATTCAAAAACCCTCTTGTTAACTTTTCTTACTAAATTCATCTAAACGAATGTGTGGCGCCATTTTACCCTGTTTTTGGCCTGTAGGCCCATGACCGATTATGACTCCAAGAGAGTAAGTTGTTGCTTAAACCCATGAATTTTGGGCGTTTTACACACTACCACTGCAATAAAGGATGAATTTTGTTGCACTTTTGGGTAGTCTAGCGGCTCTTTTTGGTGGCCATTGGCCGCTTAAGCACTGTTTTCTTATTTCGACTACACCCCATGAACTGAGTAAAATCTATTATTCGGGGGTGAAACCAGGGGAAACATGACCACCGGGTCATATGATTACAATTCGTGAGGTAGTTATGACTACAGAAAGCCAAAAGCCTTCAATACAACAATGGGATGAACTCGCCACTAAAGAACGCAAGGGAAAATCACCCGACGAGCTGGTGTGGGACACTCCCGAAGGCATCGCGGTTAAGCCTCTTTATACGGCTCAAGACACAGCGGATCTGCAATACGCAGACACCCTACCCGGTTTCGCCCCTTTCGTGCGCGGCCCTAAAGCTACCATGTATGCAGGCCGCCCCTGGACCATTCGCCAATACGCAGGCTTTTCCACTGCGGAAGAATCCAACGCGTTTTATCGTAAAAACCTGGCGGCTGGCCAACAAGGTGCTTCGGTTGCTTTCGATCTGGCTACTCACCGTGGCTACGACTCTGACCATCCACGTGTAACCGGCGATGTTGGTAAAGCGGGTGTTGCCATCGATTCCGTTGAAGACATGAAGATTCTGTTCAACGAAATTCCCCTGGACCAAGTTTCCGTATCCATGACCATGAACGGTGCGGTGTTGCCGGTTTTGGCTATGTATATTGTTGCTGCAGAGGAACAAGGTGTCTCTCAGGATAAACTGTCCGGCACCATTCAAAACGACATTTTGAAAGAATTTATGGTGCGCAACACCTACATCTACCCACCTGAAGGTTCCATGCGCATTATTGCGGATATTATTGGCTACACCTCTGCCAATATGCCGAAATACAACTCCATATCTATTTCTGGTTATCATATCCAAGAAGCCGGTGCTGACGCCGCTCTTGAACTGGCCTACACTCTGGCCGACGGTAAAGAGTACATCGATACTGCTTTGAAAACCGGCCTGGACATTGATCAATTCGCACCTCGCCTGTCGTTCTTCTTCGGCATTGGTATGAATTTCTATATGGAAATCGCCAAATTGCGTGCGGCACGTTTGCTTTGGGATCGCATTGTTAGCGAATACAACCCCAAGAAACCCACTTCTCGCATGCTGCGTACTCATTGCCAAACTTCAGGCTGGTCGCTAACCGAACAAGATCCATACAACAACGTCATCC
>JBFKSL010000246.1:0-6703 GCA_041626995.1 Ketobacter sp.
AGGGCAGCTGGACGGGGAGGATATCCAGGAGATATGATGACGTTAAGTGTATCAATCGTATTTGAAAGCCAACACCCGCGAGCTCGACGGCCTGCTATGATCCTGTAGCACAACACGAGACGCTCCGGATCAACGTCTGCTGCATTGACCCGTGTGTCAATCCTCGGTTATTTCTTAATTTCCCGTACAACCTGAGCGATGCGATTCGTCCTGTACAGCATATTTCTGGTGTTCTGGTGCGTGATGTGGTGGTGGCCAATTTGTTTGGCGCTGGCGGTGGTGCCGATGCCTTCTTCGTGGCTTTTAAAATCCCTAACTTTTTCCGTCGCTTATTTGCTGAGGGGGCGTTCTCTCAAGCTTTTGTGCCCGTTTTGTCGGAATATCGCACTCAGCGGGAATTAGCGGAAGTACGTCTGTTGGTGAGTTACACAGCAGGCACCCTGGGTGGTGTGCTGTTGCTGTTGGCCACCTTCTGCGTAACCTTTGCTCCTGCGGTGACCTATCTGTTCGCGCCTGGCTTCCATGACTTGCCAGAGAAGTTTGATCTGGCCGCTGATATGTTGCGACTCACATTCCCTTACCTGTTGCTTATATCAATGACGGCCTTCGTGGGCAGCATTCTGAATAGCTACGGCAAATTCGCCGTGCCTGCCGTTACCCCAGTGCTGCTGAATGTGGTTTTGATCGGTTTCGCTGTGGGAGTGTCGCCCCTGATGGACCCGCCGGTAATGGCGCTGGCTTGGGCTGTGTTGGCGGCCGGTGTTGTGCAGATGGTGTTTCAGCTGCCCTTCATTCGAAGCATTCATTTGCTCACTCGTCCGCGGTGGGGTTGGAGTGATCCGGGGGTTCAGCGAATTCTAAAATTGATGGTTCCCGCGCTTTTTGGGGTGTCAGTAGCACAAATTAACTTGCTGCTGGACACTGTGTTGGCCTCGTTTCTGGTGGATGGCAGTATCTCCTGGCTCTATTACTCCGATCGCCTGATGGAGCTGCCTTTGGGTGTGTTTGGGATTGCCATTGCAACGGTGATCTTACCCAGCCTGTCTCGTAAGCATGCTTCACAATCCACAGATGAGTTCTCCCACACCCTGGATTGGGCAGTGCGTATGGTGTTGTTGATCGGTTTGCCTGCCACCTTGGCCTTGGTTGTGCTGGCTAAGCCGTTGCTGGTTACCATCTTCCAGTATGGGGCCTTTTCCCCTCAAGACGTGGAGCGTGCCAGTCTCAGCTTGCAAGCCTATAGCCTTGGTTTGCTGGCCTTTATGCTGATCAAGGTGTTGGCGCCAGGCTATTTTGCTCGTCAGGACACAAAAACCCCGGTGAAGGTGGGCATTAAGGCCATGGTGGCCAACATGGTGTTTAACTTGATGCTGATCTTCCCACTGGCTCATGTGGGGCTGGCGCTGGCAACGTCGTTGTCTGCGGCGCTCAATGCGGCCATGCTGTACAGTGGCTTAAGAAAGCAGGGCGTATACCAGCCTGATCCAGGCTGGCTGCTTTATCTGCTAAAACTGGCTGTAGCCGCCGCATTGATGGTGGCCTCAGTGGCTGTGCTTAACCAGGAACCTCAACAATGGCTAGACTGGGATTGGGTTAATCGCAGTCTGCAACTGGGGCTGTTGGTGGTGGTAGGAATCAGCGTTTATTTTGTATCCTTATATATCATGGGGTTACGGCCCCATCATCTTCTGGCTAAGCGGGGCCGGTAATCCCCCGAAATCCTTTCACTCCAGTTATATCGTGGGCGCAACTCCGTTATAATGTCCCGCTTTTGGCAGAACGGCGAAGTTATGGAGCTGATACGGGGCATTCACAATCTGAGAGAGCGGCATCGGGGCTGCGTGGCCACCATTGGCAATTTTGATGGGGTGCACCTTGGCCATCGAGCCATACTGCGTCAGGTTGCCGCCAAGGCTAAAGAACTGGGTGTGTCATCCACGGTGATGGTATTTGAGCCCCAGCCAAGAGAATTCTTTGCCCCTGAAACCGCACCGGCTCGCTTGATGACCTTTCGTGAAAAATGCGAGGTTCTGGCTGAAATGGGTGTGGATCGGGTGTTGTGCGTACAGTTCAACAAACAGTTTTGCCAACAGTCTGCCAGGGAATTTTCTGATCGGGTGTTGATCCAAGGTTTAGGCGTTCAGCATTTGGTCGTGGGCGATGATTTCCGTTTTGGCAACGATCGCTCCGGTGATTTTAAATTTCTGCAGCAAGTGGGAAGCGAAAACGGTTTCACTGTGGAAAACACCCATACCTTTGAGTGGCATGGTGAGCGAGTAAGCAGTACTCGAATTCGTGAGTGTTTGGAGCAGAGCGATTTCAAATCTGCATCGGTAATGCTGTGTAAATCGTTTTTTATGTCTGGCCGCATTGTGCACGGGCAGAAACTGGGAAGAACCATTGGTGTACCCACAGCCAATGTGTTACCCAAGCGAGTACGCACACCAGTGAGCGGCGTCTTTGCGGTAGAAGTAAAAGGCCTGGATGGCGTGCAACAGGGGGTTGCTAACCTAGGTACGCGTCCAACTGTGGGCGGCGACGTGGTGCGCTTGGAAGTGCATCTCTTAAATTTTAATCAGGATATCTATGGCAAATACATCCAGGTGATGTTTCGCCATAAAATCCGTGATGAGCAAAAGTTTGATGGTTTGGATGCGTTAAAAGCAGCCATCCAAAATGACATTGATACAGCGAAAGCATTTTTTAACGGCAATTAAGTAGCGGGAATTCCATGGCCGATTATAAATCCACACTAAACCTTCCTAACACGGCGTTTCCTATGAAAGGAAACCTGGCTCAGCGTGAGCCGGAGATGTTGAAACAGTGGAATAAATTGAAACTGTACGATCAGATTCAAAAAACCTGCACGGGTCGGCCACAATTTATTTTGCATGATGGCCCTCCCTACGCCAATGGCGATATTCATATCGGTCATGCCGTTAATAAAATTTTGAAAGACATCATTATTCGCAGCAAGCGTTTGAGTGGTTTTGATGCGCCCTATGTTCCTGGCTGGGACTGTCATGGCTTGCCCATTGAACACAATGTGGAGAAAAAAGCGGGTAAAGCTGGGGTGAAAGTACCTTACGATGTATTCCGTAAAAAGTGCCGTGAGTACGCAATGAAGCAGGTGAATGGGCAGAAGCAAGACTTTATTCGCCTGGGCGTATTGGGGGAATGGGATAGTCCATACCTCACCTTGGATTACAAAGTGGAAGCCAATACCATTCGCGCGTTGGGCAAAATTGCTGAAAACGGCCACTTGGTAAAAGGTTTTAAACCGGTTTACTGGAGTGTAGTTGGTGGTTCCGCATTGGCAGAAGCCGAAGTGGAATATCAGGATAAGACTTCAACGCAAGTAGATGTGCGTTTTGCTCCGCTGGATAAGACTGCATTCTTAAGTGTGCTTAATGCCTCTACGGATTTGCCCGTTTCCGTGGTGATCTGGACCACTACCCCTTGGACCTTGCCGGCCAACCAAGCTGTCGCCCTGGCGAAAGATTTGGAATACAGCTTAGTGCAATTGGATGTGGGAGCAGGTGATGAGTGCATTCTATTGGCCACCGATATGGTGGAAGAAGTTTGCAGGCGTTACGGTGCCGAAAGCCATAGCATTTTGGGTATTTGCAAAGGCGAGGATCTTGAAAAGCATTTGCTGCAACATCCATTTATTGATCGCCAGGTGCCAGTTGTTTTAGGTGATCATGTCACTACTGATGCTGGTACGGGTGCTGTACACATCGCGCCGGATCACGGCCTTGACGATTTTCACGTTGGCATTAAGTATGACATTCACACTTTAAATTACGTGGGGGCCGATGGCATCTATGTCGAGGGCACACCAGCAGTGGCTGGGCAACACGTTTATAAAGTGGAGCCCATGATTCTGGAATTGTTGCAGGAAAAAGGTGCACTACTAAAGCAAGATAAATTATTTCACAGCTATCCCCATTGCTGGCGTACGAAAACTCCGTTGATCTACCGAGCAACGCCACAATGGTTTATCAGCATGCATGCTAACGGCTTGCTGGATGCCTGTAAAAAAGCGGCGAACAAAGTGGAGTGGTTACCAGAATGGGGTAAGGCACGCTTCGACGGTATGATGGAACAAAGCCCAGACTGGTGTGTTTCTCGTCAACGCACTTGGGGTGTTCCCATTGCCTTGTTTGTGCATAAAGATACTCAAGAGTTGCACCCCGATACGCCTAATTTAATCGAAGCAGTAGCGAAGAAAGTGGAGCAGGATGGCATTGAAGCCTGGTTTGAATTGGATGCTGCGGAGCTGTTGGGTGAAGAAGCTAATCAGTATGACAAGGTTACTGATACTTTGGATGTATGGTTCGACTCCGGTGTAACCCATTTCTCTGTGTTGGATCAGCGCGACAATTTACGTGCTCCTGCGGATTTGTATTTGGAAGGTTCCGATCAGCACCGTGGCTGGTTCCAATCTTCCTTAAAAACCAGCTTAGCCATTCGTGGGGAGGCGCCCTACAAAGCCGTATTGACCCACGGCTTTACTGTGGATGCGCAAGGCAAAAAGATGTCTAAATCTTTAGGCAATGTAGTATCGCCACAAACTGTAGTGAAAAGCTTGGGTGCTGACATTATCCGTTTGTGGTTATCGGCTACGGATTACCGTGGTGAGATGACGGTATCCGATGAAATTTTGAAACGTACGGCCGATTCCTATCGCAGAATTCGTAATACAGCACGGTTTTTGCTTTCCAATCTGAATGGTTTTGACCCTAGCCAGCACCAAGTGCCAGCTGATCAAATGATCGCTTTGGATCGCTGGGCAGTGCATCGTGCCGCAAAATTACAGAAAGAAATCATAGAGTGTTATGAGAAGTATCAATTCCATTCCATCTACCAAAAGCTGCACAACTATTGCGTAGTGGAGCTGGGTGGCTTCTATCTGGATGTGATCAAAGATCGCCAATACACCTGCAAAGAATCCAGCCTGGCACGACAGTCTGCACAGACCGCGTTGTACCACATTGCCGAAGCTCTGGTGCGTTGGATTGCCCCGATCCTGTGTTTTACTTCGGATGAGTTGTGGAAGTATTTGCCCGGTGAGCGGAGCGAATCGGTTCACCTGGAAACTTGGTATGAAGGCTTGTATGAGCTGCCAAAAGATGAGGCCTTAAGTGGTGAATTCTGGCAAACCATTCAAGGGGTAAAAACCGCTGTGAACAAACAGTTGGAAGATGCTCGTAAGAACGCTGTTGTGGGTGGCAGCCTGGAAGCTGAAGTGGATATTTGGTGCAGCTCTGATTTAAAAGCTGACTTGGATAAATTAGGCGATGAATTGCGTTTTGCTATGATCACCAGTGCAGTCAGGGTGCATCAATGGCAAGAAGGTGGCGACATTACTGAAGTAGATGGCTTGCGTGTGGAAGTGAAGAAAAGCGAGCACGATAAATGCGTGCGCTGTTGGCATCATCGTGAAGATGTGGGTGCCAATGGAAGTCACGCTGAGCTATGTTTGCGTTGTGTAGACAATGTGGAAGGTGATGGCGAAGAGCGCCATTTCTGTTAATTGTAATTGAATAAAGGTTAGAGTGAAGTGACGACAATGGCAGAAACCGTAGAAGAAAACCAAGCCACCGGCATGTTGAAGTGGCTTTGGTTAAGTGCGGTTGTGTTTGTATTGGATCAACTTACTAAGTGGCTTGCGGTGGAAGCTTTTCGTTTAGGCGAGCGCATGGAAATTTTTCCATTCTTTAATTTAACCATGGCGCATAACTATGGAGCAGCTTTTAGCTTTTTAGCGGATCATGGTGGTTGGCAGCGTTGGTTCTTTACTGCAATCGCCGCAGGTGTGAGCGCTGCCTTGATTATATGGCTTAAGAAGCTGCCCAAAACCGATTGGTGGATTGCGGTTGCACTGGCGCTAATTTTGGGTGGCGCGTTAGGTAATTTATATGATCGAGTTCTATTAGGTTATGTGGTGGATTTTCTCGATTTCCACTGGCAAGGTAGTCACTTTCCCGCATTCAATATTGCAGACAGTGGCATCACTGTGGGCGCCGCTATGATGATAATCGATATGATTCGTAACCCTGGAAAGCATTGATCATGATTGAACAAGTACGTATTGGGCCAGGTAAACGAGTTACCCTACATTTTTCCGTGTTACTCATGGACGGCGCCTTGGTGGATTCCACCAAAGAGAAAGCTCCCGCCACTTTCACAGTAGGCGATGGCAATTTGTTGCCAGGCTTCGAGCAATCCTTATTTGGTTTAAAGACGGGTGACAAGCGTTCCATTGTGCTGCAAGCTGAGCAGGCATTTGGCCCCTACAACGAAGACAATTTGCATACTATGCGCCGAGGTGCATTTGATTCCAGCATGAACCTGGAAGAGGGCATGGTGGTGTCTTTTGCCGATCAAAGCAAAGCAGAATTGCCCGGTGTGATTAAAGAACTCAGTGAAGATTCTGTGGTAGTGGATTTTAATCACCCACTGGCAGGCAAAGATCTGACCTTTCAGGTGGAAATCATCAACGTAGTGGATGCAGGCAGCCAGGCTGTGACATTGCAATAGAGGAAGCTGACATGAACGTTGAAATCAAAATGGCCAACCCTCGTGGTTTTTGTGCTGGAGTAGATCGAGCCATTGCCATTGTGAATCGTGCGCTGGATGTGTTTGGGGCGCCAATCTATGTGCGCCATGAAGTTGTACACAACAAGTTTGTGGTGGA
>JBFKSL010000247.1:0-6673 GCA_041626995.1 Ketobacter sp.
CCCCGCTGCACTGCAAGCTGCATTAAACAAACGACTTGGATCATTAAAAGAGCTTTTTGGTGTACTTCAGCAAGTTGCCGGTGACACCACCAGCCAATTTCAAACCTCAATTACTAGCGCACAACTGGAGAGTCGAGGAGAATTCCTAACTCAGCTATCGAAAAAAATGGGGACAAGTTCAGAATTAGCATCGATTGAAGAAATCGAACATCTATGGTTTGAGCTACAGCGTGAAATGACCGAATCAGGGAAAGTCGTTAAATTCAATCACGCAATAATCGATTCCACCGGACAGGAAAAGCAAGCCGAAGTTATTCGCGTAGGGGCATTTAACCTTATTGCCGACGGAAAATACCTAAAATTTGACAGTGAAACCGGCAAAGTGGCCGAGCTTATTCGCCAACCCTCCAACCGTTTTGTGAACTCTGCCCAAGCACTTACCGATGCCGCTCCTGGGCAATTAGTTGAATTTGGATTGGACCCATCACGAGGCACCTTACTATCCGCACTAATTAAAGAACCCAAAATTAGTGAACGAGTAGAGCAAGGAGGATTAGTCGGTTACATCATTGTTGCTGTTGGCATTTTATCTTGGCTGCTGGCATTAGAGCGAGTGATCACTTTAACCATTACCCGCGCTAAAGTTCGCGCCCAGGCAAAATCAAAAGACACCACTTCATCAAACCCGCTAGGCCGTGTATTGAGAGTGTACGAGAAAAGCCCTCAAATGGACCCAGACACCTTAGAACTGAAATTGGCCGAGGCCATCATCAAAGAAAAGCCACGCCTCGAACGTTTTATTCCCATGCTAAAAATCATTGCCGTAGCTGCTCCTCTACTTGGACTATTGGGCACGGTCATTGGCATGATTGTTACCTTCCAATCCATCACTTTATTCGGTACCGGTGACCCTAAATTGATGGCGGGCGGGATCTCTCAAGCATTAATCACAACTGTTCTTGGACTGCTGGTTGCTTTGCCCACCTTGTTTTTTCATAGCGTCACCAACTCTATAGCTAAAAATGTTCTGCATATCCTGGAAGAACAAAGTGCCGGGTTAATTGCCGTCAGAATGGAGCAGGACAATGCTTTACGCGCTGCTTGATGCCTACGAATCACTACAGGTATTTCTTGAAGCCGGCGGCATGGTTTTGGTGTTAATTGGCGCCAACATCTTTGGCATGTGGACACTGATATTTGAACGAATTTGGTTTTATCAAATCCACTACCGAAAAGATAAAAACCATACATTGCAACAATGGAACGACCGCAATGAGCGCCAGTCCTGGCCAGCACAACAAATACGTACCGCGCTTGTTTCTCAAATTCGTGAGGCTTTAAATGATCGACTGGCGTTAATACAAACACTCATCGCTATTTGCCCACTGTTAGGATTGTTAGGTACCGTGACCGGCATGATTGAGGTGTTCGGTGCCATGTCATTCTTTGGTACAGGTAACGCTAGAAGCATGGCGGCAGGGGTTTCTAAAGCTACCATACCCACCATGGCAGGCATGGTAGGGGCATTATCCGGCCTATTTGCTATTACCTATTTGAAACGTTTCGCCCAACGGGAAAGCGAACTAATTGAAGATCGATTGACCACCGATCATTGAGGAACATTTTATGAGAAAAGCACTATCCAAACTCAATACTGAGGAAGAAGACTCAACCATTGACCTCACCCCCATGCTCGACGTGGTTTTTATCATGCTCATTTTCTTCATTGTTACCGCATCGTTTGTGAAAGAGTCGGGAATTGATGTTAACCGACCGGAAGCCGAAACTGCACAGTTGCAAGAGCGCGCCAACATCCTGGTAGCCATTGATGAGCGCAATCAGATATGGATCGATAAACGCCAAATTGATCCCAGAGCTGTGCGCGCTAACATAGAGCGCCTACACGCCGAGAACCCACAGGGCTCGGTTGTCATTCAAGCCGATAAGAACTCCAAAAATGAACGGTTGGTACAAGTGATGGATGCCGCACGCCAAGCAGGCGTATATAACGTATCCCTAGCTGCTAACGAGAGTTGAGGTTAACTCAGAATGTACTCACGAATCGCTTTCTCTACCGTACCGGCAGTGCTGGTAGCACTGGCATTATATTTTTTAATGATGTCCCTCATATCAACGGCGAACCATGCCTTAAACGATGATCGAGACCGTTACCAACTGGACTTTGTAAGACTAAAACAAGAAGAGTCTGTTAAAACCAAAGATCGAAAACCGGAGAAACCTCCTCAACCCAAGAAGCCTCCACAGGATATGGTTAAACCCGAACTCGATGCACCTAGTATTGAACAAAATGCAGTATCCATTGCAGCTACGCCGATCGACAACAGTCTAGACATCTCCACCGGTTTTGGGTTAGGTGGCGCCGATGGTGATTTGCTTCCCATCGTTAAGGTGCAACCTATTTACCCGCGCCGAGCCCTATCACGAGGCATTGAAGGCTACGTTATTTTAGAGTTTACCGTAACAAAAAATGGATCGGTTAGAGATCCAGTGGTAGTAGAAGCAAACCCAACACGAATTTTTAATTCAGCCGCTATAAAAGCTGCCATGAAATTTAAATATAAACCCAGAATCGTTGACGGCGAAGCTGTTGAAGTAGCCGGTGTTCAAAACAAATTAACGTTTAATATTGAAGATTAAGTCAAACATAATCAGACAGAATGCTCTTATGAAAACATTTAAACTGCTCAGCTCACCAAGATACATTGCCATTGCTGCTATGGTGCTTACATCTTTAACTACGTTATCTTCTGCTACCCAAGCCAAACAAACCGCTACCCCATCACAATCACAACCGAGAAAAACCATAAAAACACCAGCACTAAGAGAAAACATCTATAAAGTTTTATCACAGGCACAAGCAAAAGCGGAAGAAAACAAACCGCTAGAGGCGATCGCGATTTTGAATCGTCTGAAAAACAAATCAACACTCAACAGCTATGAAGCGGCGATGATGTGGAAGTTTTATGCCTACATCTATTATTCCCAAGACAAACACGATCAAGCCATACACAGCTACGAACAACTTCTTCAACAAGAAGCGCTTCCACTGGCTCTAGAATCGGAAGCATTATATAGCGCAGCCCAGCTCTACTTCGTAAAAGAAAAATATCAAAAAACCATCGACTATCTAAACCAATGGTTTGCCCTGGTAGATAGTCCCAAGCCACAGGCCCATATTATGCTTGGCCAGGCTTATTACCAACAGAATGATATAAATAAAGCTCTGACCCCAATTAAAACCGCCATATCCATGGTAGAAGACCACAGCGAACCAGCCAAAGAAAGCTGGTATCTTTTATTACGGGCCATCTATTTTGAGCAAAACAACTATCAACAAGGTGTAGCAGTATTAGAAAAACTCGTTAAACATTACCCAAAGAAAGACTACTGGGTGCAACTATCCAGCACCTACGGCGAACTTAAACAAGATAAGAAACAATTAAGCACGCTGGAAATTGCCTATCGACAAGGTCTGCTTGATAAAGAAACAGAGTGGCTAACATTGGCTCAACTGTTCATCTTCGCCGACATTCCCTATAAAGCGGCGAAAGTGCTGGAAAAGGGAATGAACAAAGGAATCATTGCCCCCGACGAAGACAATCTAAAACTGCTTTCCTATGCTTGGTCAACCGCCCAGGAAGCTGAAAAAGCTTTGCCCGCTTTGGTTAAAGCAGCAGAGAAATCTCAATCCGGTGAGATCGATATACAACTTGGCTCTACCTACTATCAGCTGGATCAATGGGATAAAGCCGTCACTTATCTACGCAAAGGCCTCAAAAAAGGAAATACTAAAAACGCGAGCAACGCCCAGATGATACTAGGGATGGCTTTATTTAATTTAAATCGTTTTGATGATGCTCGACATGCATTTACCAAAGCAGCACAGTACGAAGCATCAAAGGCTAGCGCAACTCAATGGCTTAATTATTTAAACAATGAACAGGAACGCCGTGAAATGATCGCACAAACCCTGAACTCAATGGATAATATTTAACACTCCCCAGGCACAAAATAAACCACCTCAACATCGGCGCATGCCTCGCACGGATTGCCCGCCACATGCTGACTGCCATCCTCTTTAAAAGCACAGGCTGGGCGATAATCTCTTGTACAAATTTGAGGGCGAGGATCTTGACAGCGGGCGGCACTGTCTGGCACAGCTATGGGGTCACTTGCGCAAGCCACTAAAACAAACGTCATCAGGAGTACTATCAGCTTCATTTGAACTACCCCATAACGGCCTTTATATAGGGTTCCGCTTCTTGTTTTAATTTTAAAAATGCAGGTCGCTGCGACACACTTTCCCAATAACGATGGATATGATCAAAGCCACCAAATGGGGCAAACGAATTGGCGTAGAACAACACTGGCATTGCCGCGCAATCTGCCATGGTAAAGGTATCGCCCGCTAAAAACTCTGTTTGTGCCAGTTGATCTTCCATGTAGCGATACATAATACCGATCTTCTCACTGGCTTTGGCCATCATCTCACTGTCGCGTTGCTCTTCAGGTTTCCAACTTTCAAATATCAAGCTCACCACAGGGTCATTCAAATACAAATCACACATACGATCCATAAAACGCGCTTTTCGGGCTTCTTCAGGATCTTTGGGAATCAGTACTGGCGCTTGCGGAAAAGCCGTCTCCAGATATTCCACGATAATGGTGGATTCCGGAATCAAACGTCCATCTTCGCGCACCAACAGCGGTACTTTGCCAAATGGATACAACTTGTGATATTCGGCTCGATCTTGTTCGCTGCTTAGATCAACCAAATGAGGGGTGAAGGGAATGTCCTTTTCGTATAAAGCCAACAGCACTTTTTGCGAATAGGTGGATAGATATGCGAAGTAAAGGTCCATGCGCGCGCTCCATATTGGCTTTTGTTATTATCAATCGCCATTAATATTAGCTCTATTATATGCAAGTTGCTAAATATGGAGCGCTAAAGACGTATTATTCCTTCAATAACGTGGCCCAATCTACAGCAGGGTCACCCAATGCATGGAATTCAGGGTTTAATACGGATTCTTTTCGGTTGTAAGTGAGTGGTTGAAAATCCGTCGCCACCACTCGACCACCGGCTTCCATCAACACGGCTTGTGCCGCTGCGGTATCCCATTCACTGGTAGGTGCCAAGCGCGGATACACATCGGCTTTGCCTTCTGCAATCAAACAGAATTTTAGCGAACTGCCCATGCTGGTCATATCGGTTTTGTATCCTTGAGCATTCATGTTTTCCAACAATCCATTGAGACGCTCCGCTCCATGACGACGGCTACCCACCACCACAAGCTCTTTATCACTCACGGTGCGCACAGAAATTTTCTGCCAGTTGCCTTTATCCACTTTAAAGGCGCCCACACCTTGACCACCCACATAGGCTTGTTCTTTTAACGGTACGGTAACCACACCCGCCACTGGCTCATTGTTTTCCACCAAGGCAATGTTCACGGTGAACTCGCCCGTGCGATTGATGAATTCCTTGGTGCCATCCAACGGGTCCACCAACCAATAACGCTGCCATTGTTGGCGCTCTTCAAACGGTATGGCTTCCGATTCTTCGGAAAAAATGGGAATCTCCGGTGTCAGCGCCGCCAATTTCGCCACGATCACTTTATGTGCAGCATGATCTGCGGCCGTCACCGGGCTATCATCCGATTTTGTTTGCACTTCCACCGGTTCGGCATGATGGTAAATCTCTTTAATGGCTTCACCGGCCTGCTCAGCAATGGCCAACACATTCTCGATCAACTCGCGGCTAACGGTTTCACTCACCTATTTATTCCTCGCTCTAACAATATCTCGTGTCATATATAAGGCCGCCAGAGAACGGGCCTCGGTAAAATCTTCTCGCGCCACCAGGGACGCCATATCTTCCAGCGGATGCTCTATCACTTCGATGGGCTCCGGCTCATCGCCCGGCAGGCTCTTTTTGTATAAATCTTCTGCCAACACCACATGAATCATATGCCCCATATAACCCGGCGACAGAGAAAGCGGTTTCAGTTCGGTCATTTTATTTGCGCCATAACCGGCCTCTTCCATCAGCTCGCGGTTAGCAGCATCGAACATGGGCTCATGCGGATGGTCCATGGCACCTTTGGGCAGCGACAATTGATAGTCGTGGGTACCACCGCAATATTCCCGAATCAAAATCACATTGCCGTTATCTTTTAGCGCCACCACCAACACTGCTGGAATACTGGGTGTGCGCAAACGCTCATAGACGCGTTCTTCTCCATTGGAAAAACGCAATTCCATGCGTTCGATTCCAAACAAACGGCTCTTTGCCACTAATTCGTGGCTTAATATGGTAGGCTTTTCTGGCATGACAACACTCTTATCTGAGGAATCACAAACATCCATGATTTGCTGGGATCAAATTGATACCGTTTTGCTGGACATGGACGGCACGCTGCTGGACTTGTATTTCGACAACCATTTTTGGATGGAGTTTTTACCCCAGCGTTACGCAGAAGTTCAGCATATTAGCCTTGATGAGGCCAAAACCCAACTGTTTGCCCAATTTAGCGCCCATCGCGGCACCTTAAACTGGTATTGCCTGGATTATTGGAGCGAACACACTGGCCTGGATATTGTGCAACTGAAACGCGAGGTGAAACATCTGATAGGCTTGCGCCCCAATGCC
>JBFKSL010000248.1:0-6670 GCA_041626995.1 Ketobacter sp.
CTGCTTTTGGCATTGGGGGCAGACCGCCCCCGCAATAAACACTTTTCTCAAATCAACTTTCCAACTTTATACAATGCTGCTAAAAATAAAACTTTAAAATGGGCACGGCATAAAATTCCGTTAATAGAACCTTACACCGCGTCTAGATCAAGCCGCCAAGCCAGAATGCCTTAACAGCGCATCCACCTTAGGCTCACGACCACGGAAACGCTTGAACAGTTCCATAGGTTCTTCTGATCCGCCCATTTCCAAAATATGCTGACGAAAATCCTGGCCCGTGCTTGCATTGAAGATACCTTCCTCTTCAAAACGGGAAAATGCATCGGCAGACAACACTTCCGCCCAGTTGTAGCTGTAATAACCCGCTGCATAGCCACCGGCAAAAATATGCGAAAAGCTGCATTCGAAGCGATTGAATTCCGGTGGAGATATCACGGCGACTTGTTCGCGCACCTGATCCAACTCGGCGTGAATATCCATACCCGGTTGATAGTCGCGATGGATTTTAAAATCGAAAATAGAAAACTCTAGTTGACGCACCATCATCATGGCGGATTGGAAGTTTTTTGCCGCCAACATTTTTTCCAGCATTTCATCAGGCAAAGGTTCACCGCTTTCAAAGTGGCCCGACATCAACGGAATGGCTTCTTTTTCCCAACACCAGTTTTCTAAAAACTGGCTGGGCAATTCCACTGCATCCCAGGCTACGCCAGCAATACCCGATACAGCATCTTCTTCCACTTGGGTGAGCATATGATGCAAACCATGGCCAAATTCATGGAACAGGGTGGTGACTTCATTGTGGGTTAGCAATGCTGGCTTATCACCCACTGGACCATTAAAATTGCAAACAAGATACGCTACGGGTTTTTGTAATTCGCCATTGATTGTTTTACGGCGAGAGCGGCAAACATCCATCCATGCACCACCGCGTTTATTTGCGCGTGCATAAATATCCATATAGAAGGCTGCAATTTCTTCGCCGTCACGATACACGCGATAGAAGCGCACGTCCTGATGATAAAGATCAGCGGATTCATCACGTTTAAACTCAACGGAAAACAATCGTTGCGCAATATCAAACAAACCGTTCAACACTTTTTCCAAAGGAAACCAGGGGCGAAGCTCTTCCTGGGAGATGGCATAGCGCTGTTGCTTGAGTTTTTCGCTGTAATAACTCACGTCCCACGCCTGTAGATCCGGTTCGCCTTGTTCTGCTGCGAACGCTTTTAATTCTTCGAATTCTTTTTTTGCCGAAGGCAGCGCTTTTTTGGCAAGATCAAATAGAAAGTCCATTACCTGATCGGTGGTTTCTGTCATCTTAGTAGCAATGGAACGCTCAGCATAATTGTTAAAACCCAACAACTCTGCCAATTCATGACGTAATGCCAGAATTTCCTGCATGAGTGGATTGTTATCATATTGGCCAGCGAAGGGACCTCGATCAGAAGCTTTGGTGTTATAGGCTTCGTAGAAAATTTTTCTTAACGCTCGATTATCGCAATAGGTCATCACCGCAATGTAAACAGGAATATCCAGTGTTAACAGATAGCCCTCAAGATCCTTTTCTTTTGCGGCTAACTCCGCACCATGTAATTGCGTTTCCGGCAAACCGCTTAGTTCAGCTTTATCGGTTATGTGATGACTAAAGGCATTGGTGCAATCCAACACGTTTTCTGCAAACTTACTGGTGAGTTCTGATAGACGCAAACTGATCTCACCATAGCGTTTTTGTTTTTCTTCCGGCAGATCAATGCCAGACAAATGAAAATCCCGCAGTGCATTATCAATCACTTTTTTTTGTGCGGTGGTGAAATCGTTAAATTGATCAGAATCTTTTAATTCTTTATAGGCTTGGTACAAGCCTTTGTGCTGACCCAGTTCGGTGGAATATTCTGACAGCTTAGGCAGGCACGCGTTATAGGCATCGCGCAATTCATCATTGTTCATCACGCTGTTTAAATGACTTACTGGCGACCAGGCCTTGGATAAGTTGTCGTTCAACTCTTCAAACGGCAGCAGAAAATTTTCCAAAGTAATGTCGTGCTGCTGCACGTGAGCAACGACTTCAGCAATTTGCTTGTGGTTTTGTTCAATTAATTGGCTGATGGCAGGCTCTACATCAGCCGGCTTGATTTGACTGAAGGGAGGCAAGGTATGAGATTCTAACAATGAATTCATGTGCGATTGGTTCCACTTTTGCTATTTGCATTTAGTGTAACCAACCGCCGTGGTATTAGGCTAGCTCGTTATTGTTTAACCTGCCCGCAATTCTGCTCCAACCGATGCTGTGGAGGGCATCACGCCTCGCCACTGGCGAAACGATTCTGCCGCTTGCTCCAGCAGCATACCTAAGCCGTCAAAAGCTTTTTCGGCACCGTTATCCAAGGCCCAGGCATTAAACGGCGTGATGTTTTTTCCATACATCATGTCGTAAGCCCAGGTGTGTTCACCCAACACGCTTTCGGGCAGGTCTGGCACTTCACCCTCTAGGCTGGCTGCGGTGCCATTGATGATCCAATTGAAGGGGCCTTCTAAACGGTTCATGGGCACAGCTTCAATACGGCCTAGGTGTTGAAACTCTTCGGCTAGGTCAACGGCCTTTTCAAAAGTACGATTGGTAATCACCACTTGCGCAGGGTTTTCTGCCAGCAACGGCCCCAGCACACCACGCACAGCTCCGCCGGCACCCACTATCAGGATCTTTTTACCTGATAGGCGCCCATCGTGATTGTTTACGATATCACGCACCATACCCACTCCGTCGGTATTGTCGCCAAACAAGGTGCCATCTGCTTGCAAAATAATGGTATTCACCGCTTTGGCTTGCTTCGCGCGCTCACTGCAATTGTTTAGCCAGGCGAATGCTTCCTGCTTAAAGGGCACGGTGATATTCAGCCCTTTACCGCCTTCTTTAAAGAATTCACTTACCGCTTTGGCAAACTCATCTTTGGGCACTAAGATGCTGGTGTAGGTCATTTCCTGATCGGTTTGATCGGCAAAAGCCTTGTGAATCTGTGGAGATTTACTGTGTTTAATTGGGTTCCCCATCACCCCATATCGATCAATACTCATAATTCCCTTCTTCCATTACACCCTGTCACGCGCCCCTAAAAAGTCGGTGTAGAGTTTGGCTTCCGGGCTGTCGGGCTCAGGATGCCAGTTGTATTTCCAACTAACCAGTGATGGTAATGACATTAGGATGGATTCCGTTCGGCCGCCGGTTTGCAGGCCAAACAAAGTGCCGCGATCATAAACCAGATTGAATTCCACGTAGCGGCCCCGTCTATAGAGTTGAAATTCTCTCTGTTGTTCCGTGTAAGGCAGGTTTTTCCGCTTGGCCACGATAGGACGATAGGCGTTGATGTAAGCATCGCCCACAGAACGCATAAAGTCGAAGCAGGTTTCGAAGTCCCATTGGTTTAGATCGTCGAAGAACAAACCGCCCACTCCACGGGTTTCTTCCCGATGCTTGAGATAGAAATATTCGTCGCACCACTTTTTGTAACGCGGGTACACGTCTTCGCCAAAAGGCTCGCAAGCCGCTTTGGCAGTTTGGTGCCAATGCACGCAGTCTTCTTCGAAACCGTAATATGGGGTAAGGTCAAAACCGCCACCAAACCACCACACCGGGTCCGCGCCTTCCTTTTCCGCAATAAAGAAGCGCACATTGGCATGGGAAGTGGGCACCATAGGGTTGCTTGGGTGAATCACCAGGGACACCCCCATGGCCTGGAAGTTACGACCTTCCAGCTCGGGCCGGTGGGCCGTAGCGGATTTGGGCAAATTGGCACCAAATACGTGGGAGAAATTCACCCCGGCCTTCTCAAAGGTGTCGCCACCTTCCAGCACGCGGGAACGACCACCGCCACCCTGTTCTCTGTCCCAGCTTTCTTCCGCAAAGGTTTTGCCACTGACTTCTTCCTGCTCCAGCTGGGAGCAAATATCGTCTTGCAGTGCTAATAGGTATTGTTTAATGGTGTCGACGTTAATGTTGCTCATAAATCCCTCATGGCCTTAGAAAAGGTGAATGGCTCAAATTTTAACTGGCTCTTATGACACGGCCAGTTTCTAGATCTCTAATTTCGGTGGGTTTCGTGTGACGCTGAGTTTGACCTGGAATAATACGGTCTGCACAGGGTAGACCCCAGCTCCATTTTCTCATTAGTGAATACTCACTCTTTGCTGGGCTTTCACCACTCTGATTGGCACTAGTGGAAACAATAGGGCCACCCCACGCCAAACAGATCTCTCTTACTATGGGGTGAGCACTTACTCTCACCGCAACACTCGAAAATTCCCCTTTGATCCAACTAGGAACGACTTGCTGATGATCGGGTATTAACCAAGTCACCGGGCCAGGCCAGGTTGATTCCAAATGAGACAGCTGTGAAGAGGATAAGCCATGTAGTATAGGCTGAATTTGCGCCATGGAGGCTGCCACCAAAATTAAGCCCTTTTCCACTGGCCGATTTTTCAATGCCAGAAGACGTTGCACCGCATCCGGGTTGAAAGGATCACAACCATAGCCAAAGACGGATTCCGTGGGGTAAGCAATCACTTCGCCTTTGGCTAAGGCGTGAACGGCACCTAAGCGGTGCCGTAAAGACAACATAATTACGCTTGCTGAGACAGACGAGCTTGTAGAGCTGCGTCTTTTTCCTGCACAGCTTTGGCATTCGCTGCACGATCTTCCGCCAAACGCCCGGCCAGATCAGCATCCGCCAGAGACATCATTTGCGCAGCCAGATAAGCCGCGTTTTTTGCGCCCGCTTTACCAATGGCGACTGTCGCCACAGGAATACCACCGGGCATTTGCACGGTAGACAGCAGGGAATCCAAACCGTTCATGGAAGCATTAATGGGAATACCAATGACGGGTTTTACGGTGTTTGCTGCCACCGCACCGGCTAAGTGAGCCGCCATGCCCGCTGCACAGATAAATACGGAACAACCGCGCTTATCAGCGTCTTTCACATAGGCGTGAGTGATTTCAGGCGTACGGTGAGCAGAAGTCACCTTTACTTCATAACCGATTTTCAGCTTGCGTAGAGTATCCAGCGCTGGCTCGACCTGGGGCAAATCAGAATCTGAGCCCATTAATATAGCTACAAAAGGAGTGGACATTTCAGCACCTTGTAAGGGTAATAAATGGACGAGGCGCGAAGTTACCTTAGCTGGGCGCGGGTTTCAAGGGTTTTGGATCAGCGGGGCTTTCTACACCAAATTGACTTTGTTTTGGGCCTTCAGTCGGACTTCAACCGATACTCGAAGGCTTCTTCCCATTTTCGACCATCAGCACCACCTGGTTTTAATTTAACCCGCGCAAAATGTGTTTCTTTTCCCGATGCGGAAGCGTAAACCTTGATCTGGCCTTTCACCTCAATATTTCGAAATCGGACATTGCCACTACTGTTGGTTTTCTTCTTAAGTTCGCTGCCATCTTCAAAATCCACTTTTACCAGTGAACCCTTTATGGGCTTACCGTCTTCATCCAGTACGGTAATTTTAAGTAACGCCAGCTTTTCTTTGAAAGTATCTGCCTGGATCTGGGGGTTTTCGTTCTTCTTTTTCTTCTGGCTCAGCTTAGACGGCTTAGCTTTATCTTCTGCTTGTTCTGTTTGTTCTTTCTGTTCTATGTATTCCTTTTGTTCTTTGTGAGGTGGTTTGGCATGGGCCACGTTCATCATTAACAGCCAGATGCAACTTATTAAAAATAAGCGTTTATAGATCATCTTCCAGCTCCAGTTTTATTTGTTTTGTTGAGCTTCTTAGTTGATTGATGACTTCTTCGTAATAGGGTTTCTCTTTGAGACTCGCACGGGATGAGGGGAAGGTGGCGACACTCAATTCTGCACCATAATCTGCCCAGCGTGTTAACGCGACGGCCAAGCGGTCTGCGCCAGACACTCGTGTATTATCAATTAACGGAAAATCAAACATCCCCAGCTTGAATTCAACGTCGATCTCAGCATTTCTAAGCGCATTCTCAGAGGCTGTATCGAACACACCTGATTCCAAACGCACCCGTAGTTCATGGGATGTTTTATACACTTTAGTCACTTCAAGTTTTACAAAGCGACTTTGACTAGCATCTTCATCAAAGGGAAATTCGAATTCATGGATTATCAAACCTTCCTCTTCCAGCTTTTCAAAATCCACACTCAGCGGCTCCTGATGGCCCTTATCAGATAACGCAGCCAATTGTTTTAACACGACTTCACTGGCCGTACTTTCTAATTGCTTACGCAACTCTCTCTTATTGATTAACTGAGAGTCGGTAATGCCTTCGGCAACATACTTAAACAGGGGTGCAATATCGATTACATCATGAAAGTTATACGCCAGCAGCTCTAACGCCAGAATCATTTCGGCAAAATTCAAGCGTTCATCAGTTTTATCTTTTTGCAAAAAAGCCCCAATGATCAGCCTGAACATTTCCTTGCGCAGTTCAGTGTCTGCTTTCTCTCGATTACTCATGATTTCGGTGTACAGGCGGCTATTGGAACGCTCTGCTTCACGAGCTTTCATTAATTCCATATTTCTCAGATCCTGCTCTTTAAGCAGGTCGGTGGTAAAGTAACCCACACCACCCAATACAATACCTGTGATCAGCGCACCCAGAAACTTAGACAGTATTTCAAACTTATCCCAAACGTCCTTGTCAGAC
>JBFKSL010000249.1:0-6669 GCA_041626995.1 Ketobacter sp.
GGTTTTGTTGCGGCGGTGATCATCGCGCATCTGGCGGGTGGCCCTCAGTTTTGGATCGATGTGCTGGCCGTGAACTTCATCGCGCTGCGGTTGGCCTACGGCTATGCCTACGTGGCGGATCTGCCAACGATTCGCTCCCTGTTGTGGTTTGGCGGCATTGGCTGTGTGGTGGCGCTGTTTGTGGTGAGTGCATAACGCGTTTCTTAACGTGCAGTGTCAGAAACAAGGCGACGTTGGTCGCCTTTTTTTGTTGTTCGTAAACCGGTTCGGTGTTTTCGGGCCAGCCCGCCGTGAAATTTCCCCCCATTTAACAATTGCTTTTGATTTTCCTCGCGTAGTATCGGCCTGGTCACTTCACAACAACGGATAATAACAAGAATGAAACGTCGTGACTTTTTTAAAGCCAGCGCGGTTTGTGGTGCTGCTGGTGCCATTACATCTATACCAAATATTGCAAACGCCGCTACACCTGAAGAGAAATATCGCTTACAGGTGCCAGAACTGTTTGCGCCAGTCAGTCGGCCTCCAGCTTATACTCAAGCCATTGTGATTGGGTCAGGCTTTGGTGGCGCAATTTCTGCCTATCGCTTATCTCAAGCAGGCATTCAAACCACTGTGCTGGAACGCGGTTGCCGCTGGCCCATTGATCCATGGCGCAAAATCCATCCCAATGATTTCTTTCCTGATGGACGAGCTTACTGGCATCGCACCAGCGCCAAACATCTAACAGGCTTAACCGTTTCTTTCGATAAATTTGGCGGTTTATTAGATGTAACCGAGTACGAGAATATCGATGTTTGGCGGGGATCATGCGTAGGCGGTGGATCAAAAGTTTTTACCGGTGTGATGATTGAACCACAACGGGAATATTTCGAATCCATTTTTGGCAATATTGTTAATTATGAAGAGATGCACAACATTTATTATCCACGCGTGCGGGAAATGTTGCGCTTAAGCCCTCTGCCGAGCGATCTATACTACAAACCTTATTTTGGCCATTCACGCGTATGGGATAAGCAGGTTCGTTTAGCTGGATATGAACCTGAACCCATTGACGGTATTTGGAATTGGGATGTTGTGCGTAAAGAATTTCATTACCGCAGCAGGCCATCTGCATCCATCGGAGAAAGCAATCATGGCAACAGTAACGGAGCCAAATTTGATTTAACCCAAAATTACTTAAAGTACGCGGAAGAAAGCGGTTACACCTCGATATACCCTGGCATGCAGGTGAAAAGTTTGGGCCAAGATAGCAATGGACGCTATCTAGTCGATGTACAGCAAATCGATCCCATGGGTGAAATCATCGATCAATATACTTTGAGTTGCGACTACCTGTTTATGGCAGCCGGCTCCATAGGCACAACCGAACTGCTATTAAAAGCTCGCGAGCTGGGCGACCTTCCCAACCTAAACGAATACATCGGAGAAGGATGGGGCACTAATGGCGACACCGCAGTAGTACGCACCGTAAGTGAAATTCAAGGCTTGTATCAAGCATCACCTTCTGCAGGCAAAATTCACGATGCCAATTTCGGTACACCCATTACCATGGAAAACTGGTATGCACTTCATGTGCCTGCCAACATAACGGCTATTGGTTCATTAGGCATGGGCTTTGATATGACCAATCGATGCCGTTTTCAATACGATCCAGCAACGGATTCCACCACACTGCTATGGCCCAGAGATGGTAATGCCGATGTAGTGGCCGCCACACGGGAAATGAATAATCGCATCGCTGATGCAAGCCTGACTTTACCTGGCCTGCTAGGCATCGTGCCCGACGTAAATGATTCATTTACCGCCCATCCTTTAGGTGGAGCGATTCTCGGCCAAGCGGCAGATGCCCATGGAAGAATAGAAGGCTACAACCGCCTATATGTGATGGATGGCGCCATGATCAACGGCAGCACCGGCGCGGTTAACCCGTCCTTAACCATTTCTGCGCTGGCTGAGCGCAACATCGAAAACATTCTTATGAATGATTTTTAATGGCTGATCATTATAAAAATAAAAAGGCATCAACATGAAAAGAATCCGCTCAATTAATATAAAGCTCCCTTTGGTTTTGTTTGCAACATGCCTAACTCTAGTGGGTTGCGGCGCAGAACAAACACCACCTGAAGACGTCGTGCGTAAAGCCTCAGGCAGCTCCAACACCGAAGGTCTATGGCGAATTATCGAAGAATTTGACGGAGAAACCTTTTATTCCACGTTAATAATTGAAGGTACCGGAGACAACACAACCCTGACCGATTGCAGCCGAGCATTTGAATCAGAACAAATCACTTTACAGGGAAACCAATATCCTAATTACAACCATAACCTGGCGCCGCTACAGCTCATTAACAACGACACCATGAGCTGGAGTTTCGACAACCAAACCCGACAATTTGAAAAGATGGATACCCTAGCTAAATTCAATATGGGGGAATTTGAAGTTAGCTCACCTTTGCTTCCCGACGTGTCAGCATCCAACCTGGTGTGTGTACAGTTTTCTGAAACTGATCAAGGTGAAATCCTAGTGCTCACCACCCGAGTGTTAGGACGCCCATTATTAGTTACAATCAAAATGGACGGCTCAATTCGTGAAGGCACCTATCAGATCGAGCCTTATGGTAACCAAGATGCCATGGTGATATTTTCTGGCTCTCATTGGATTGCAACCACGCTGACAGGATACGACGAAATTTCCCAGGGAACTTTAACCGTCCATTCCCGAGGTGAGGTATGGATTGAGGGGGAGATAGAAGGCGTACTACGTAATGGCATTACGCCGATTTCTGTTTCATTTAACGTAGAAACACCCGTTAATTAAAGTGTAATGCCACTCTTCAAATAGCAAACGCAATCTTTAGAAAGGGAGAAGTGGGAAACTTCTCCCTTTTTTGACAACAAATTTCATAACGGCCTGCATCCGGCATATTGACATCCAACTAGACCAAATCTACTTATTCCCGGAGGAATCGTATTAACGATAGTTTAGGGTGTCAAAACACACAAATTTTGTAAGGTTTGAGGCGTTTGCTATAGAAGCAAGCACCTGCACCAGAACATGCCTATAAAAAGCACCCCTTCAATATAATGAACAACTGTACCAATATCGACCTCTTTAAGGTGCAGGTTGCTTTGCCAGTTAGGTCAGGCTATGTTTTAAGTATATTGTCTAATTACTATACATAGCCCTTTAAGAATTATTCTATTATGTCCCATTTTAAAACTTTGGCACTTACCGCTATCACCCTATCTTTTTCTCAATTTGCTTGGAGCGACAGCTTTGACGATGCTGTAAATCTGTATTTACAAGGATTTGAGCACTGCTCAACAGCCAAATCTGCTCTCAGCGGTGGCAATGCCGCTAGGGCCAAATCTGAATTCGCAAAATATGAAAATACTAAAAAACAGGCCGTAGCTGTTGATGGCTCTATTCTTAGCAGTAATAAGCGAGGCATGAGTAGCAATTTGAAGTATTGTCAGCGTGTGGGAACCGATATTGAGATAGAGCTGGGCCGCCCACAGCTTGAAAAGGCATTTGCCGCCTGTGAGCTGGCCATTTCGGAATTAAAACAAGGTAATATCGATGCTGCGAAAAGCCATCAGCAGAAATTTATTCAACTACGAGATGAAGCCATTGGAAGCGCCCCGGCGTTAAACGATGTCTTTAGCTTACGCAGTAAAGTTCGACGCTGTGAGCGCACCTCAAAAAAAATTGCCAGCGCAGGCCAAAAACAAGCGGAGCATGCATTAGTATTACAGTCCGCACTGGAGTCCAGCGAAGAATTCAATCGTAGTTGTAATATCTCAAAGAGTGAGATTGGCAAAGCACCGCTAAATGAAGCCGCCATAACAAACGCTAACAATTCCCTGAAAGCAATCACAGCCAATCAGCAAGAAGCTAAAGACGACTACAGTGCAGTTAAAGCTCTATCGGCTAATATTGCAGCTGAACAAAAGACAAAAATAGAAAACAATATTAAAAAAGGCGATCAGTGTGTTGCTCAACTCAGCAAGCAGGTTCAACAAAAGCAACAGCAGCTTAATGCGGCCGAAAAGAAACTTGCCAGCTTGAAAAGCCAAATAAATGATGCCAATCAATCTTGCCTGAAAATCAGCAAACTAGAAAAAGCGAATAAAGCGCAATACGAACAAGCCAGATCACAGTTTGAAACCACACTCAAAACTCGAAATCAACTTAAGGCCTCCATTGCCAAAAACGCCCTTCCCGACGGTAACGGAAGCAATAGCGTAAATAGCGGCATGGCCAAACTCAATCGCTGCTTAGATCAATCTCGTGCCAACCTTGGCAAGTTACTGGCCACCTTAAGCGGCACACCCAAAGTCGCCCCGCAACCAAAAAAGAAAGTGGTACTGGAACTGAGTTCCCATTCCAGCATTCCAGCCCTATCTGTTATGGGAACAATCTCTGTTTCTGATATTGCTCCTGAATTTGCCGTAGTTTACTGGCTCGATGGAAAACAAGGACAAGATTCTGTAGACATCGTGGTGCAACCATCAAGCTTTGATCAAAAAATATATTTTCTGAAACCAGGAGGCACTCTGAAGTTTATTAGTCAGGACTTCGCCACTCACAACATCAACGCGTCGGCAATGGGGGAAAACACGCATACCAAACTGCGTTCAAGACAACGTCGATCCGTGAAAACAAATTGGCCAGAAAATATAATTGCCAGCATCAGAAGCGATCAAGTCCGCTTGGCGGAATCCTATGTGATAAGCCTGAATACCAGCAACTATAAAGTTTTTCAGTTCAATCCAGATTCCAAACAACTCCAATTTGAACTTAACAATTCCTATAAAGTACAAAAAGGGTTTATATTAATGCCCGATTTCGATCCCATAGCCTTTGAAATCGGGCAAGGGGATGACATTAAACTCCCCATTTCCCGAGCTGGAACTGCATTGGGCAACATCGAGCTAAAAGGAATATAATCTTAAGCTTTCTTAACAAATTCTGATTTCAACATCATTGCGCCAATGCCATCGATTTTGCAATCAATGTTGTGATCGCCATCAACCAGACGGTTAATTTTAACTTTGGTTCCTACCTTAGCAACCGAAGAAGAGCCTTTAACCTTAAGGTCTTTTATCAGGGTAACAAAATCGCCTTCTTGAAGGCGATTTCCGTTGGCATCTTTAATCACCAAATCTTCATCAACGGCCTCTTCCTCTCCGGGCAGCCATTCGTGTCCACATTCAGGGCACACTAACTGAGCCTGATCTTCATAAACATAAGCCGATTGGCATTGCGGGCATGGTGGCAGTGTGCTCATAGCAACCTCATTAGTGAGTAGATGGGCGCGCGATTATAGCACTGAATTCGAACTGAATTTCACAAGAAACATTGGGATTTATAAATCTAAAAGGGAAATTCATGATATGACACTTACACAAAGGTTTACAGGGCAAACCTGCTATGAACAACAAAAATGGACTAGGCATCTCCCGCTTGGACCAGGGCTTTGCTGAACTGGCCGTTTAGTCTTACCACAATCGCTGGCTCGTGCTAACGCTATGCCGCGCTGGCCGACTTCTTTATTAGGCCCCGCGATTTCGTACCGTCTCCGCAACTCTAAAAATAGGATCACCCAACATTGTTTTCACTTGCTCTGGCGCATCAATACGCTCTAAAGCCTGGTGAAAACAATCCAACCACTGATCACGCTCTTTTTCACCGATAGCATAGGGAGCGTGGGCTTCGGTCAAACAAATACTGCCAGTTTTATCGGAATATTTAGGCGGCCCACCCATCCATTCCGTTAGAAAATCCGTGAGCAAAATTTTAATGCTATCTAAACTTTCACCATGCATGGCTCGAATATCACTGGCAGAATCCAGCTCATCCATTACATCATAAAAGGCCTGCGCCAACTGGCTGATACCTTCATCCCCAAGAAGTTGGTAAGGTGTTTTCATAATAATATCTTCGCTTTCAGTTTGCCTATTACACCCTACTTTAATGCGCGATTACTACAGAGTAAATACTCAAGCGGACTACAATATTTAGGGCTTAGACGGCATGTACTCCCTGGCATAAAAGCCGGGTAGGAAATAGGATAAAAACTGCATTTCCTGCTGTGCATGTTCCGCTAAGCGCTGAGTAAATTTCGGCATGATAAAATCAAAAAAGGCAGGTACCGTAAAGGTCGAGCGCATTAGAATTCCATCACCCTCATCATTTAAGCGGTATTGATGAAACATTTTTTGCGGCAAAATGCCACGCAACTCTTTTAAATCAGTTTTGGCATAAACCCAATGATCGTATTCCACTTGGTCTGCTATGTCTTCGGGGTCTAACCAGGTTATAAGCAAGTTAGATTTGTAAGGCCCAATATATTCCGAAACCAATTGCACAGCCCCCACAGAGTATTTTAACGAGTTTGGCTGATGAGGTGGCTCAAGCCATTCAAAGCTCACATGAGCTGTGGGGTGCCAACGTTTATAACGGGATGTAGTATTGATATTATCCCACCACCAATTCACCATATCCGGTGTTAGGTTTTTAATTTCCTGATCCACCACCACCTTTTTCAACAGCCAACCAGTTTGTGTGATTTGGTAGCTGCCTCGGGTTAATAGCTCACCCTCTATAAATTCTTCTTGAAACAGATCAGGCAGAAATGACGGTAGATTTTGCAACTCTTGCAC
>JBFKSL010000250.1:0-6658 GCA_041626995.1 Ketobacter sp.
GCGTGGCTGCAATCCACCATAATGTTCTGGCTTAGGTTTTCCTTTTCAAGTTCTTTTTCTGCTAAGGCTACGCTTACCGAATCATAGTTGGGCTTACCGCCACCGCCACGCAGAACCACATGCCCGTATGCGTTGCCTGCTGTATTAATGATCGTTACCTGGCCATCCTGATTAATACCCAGAAAACTGTGAGGGCTGGAAACGGAATGCAATGCATTAACCGCAACCGTCAGGCTGCCGTCGGTACCATTTTTGAAGCCCACTGCAGAAGAAAGGCCGCTGGACATTTCCCGGTGAGTTTGTGATTCCGTAGTACGCGCACCAATTGCAGACCAGCTAATCAAATCTTGCAGATACTGCGGTGAAATAGGGTCTAGTGCTTCTGTGGCCAAAGGCAGGCCGATTTCGGACAGATCCACCAGTAGTTGACGAGAAATATGTAAACCGTCTTGAATTTTGAATGTGTCGTTCAGATAGGGGTCGTTTATTAAACCTTTCCAGCCCACCGTAGTGCGGGGCTTTTCAAAATAAACCCGCATAATCAAAAGCAATGTGTCAGAAACTTCATCGGCCAGTGCTTTTAAGCGCTTGGCATAGTCTTTGGCCGCTTCAACATCATGTATAGAGCAGGGGCCAACCACTAAAAACAAGCGATGGTCTTTACGGTCAAGAATATCCCGTACCTGTTGGCGGCCATTGAGTACCACATCACGGGCAGCGTCACTAAGAGGGATATCCTGTTTTAACTGCGATGGAGTGATTAACAGTTCCTGCGAAGCAACGTTAACATTGTCGATGCTATTTACTGACATTGCATTTAAATCCTATTTGAACTAGCTTTCAAAAAATCGAGATCAGGGGCCGATTCTAGCCTAATCGCGCTGGCAATTGTACAGTTTACTCCGAGTAAGACATTAAATTTACAAATCGGGGTGATAGGTTCGATCTACTCATTGGCGAAAAATTGGTGCCAGCCTTAACGGTGTACTTACTAGATGCCTTGAAGAATTTTAGGTATCGGCGCAAAATCAAATCGAACGTTATAAATTTAATGACACTCAAAACATGCACGAGGCCACAATTTAATGCCCATATCGTTTGAAGGAAAACTGGTTATTGCCACGTCCTCGCGCGCTTTGTTTGACTTAAGTGCTTCCCACAAAATTTATAATGAAGATGGTCTTGAAGCCTACCGCCAGTACCAAATCGAAAACGAAGACACGCCGTTAGAGCCCGGTGAAGCCTTTCCCTTGGTAAAGAAGTTGCTGGCTATAAACGAAATGGTGCCATCCAGTAATGGGGTGGAGGTGATCCTGCTTTCTCGCAACTCTGCAGATACCGGTTTGCGTGTTTTTAATTCCATAGAGCATTGGAATCTGCCCATCACCCGTGCTGCATTTAGTGGAGGAAAAAGTCCGTATCGCTATGTGGAAGCGTTTGGCGCTCATCTGTTTTTATCCACTAATCCAGAAGATGTTACCAACGCATTAAACTTGGGTTATGCCGCAGCAAGCATTATCACTCCCAATAAAAATACGCAAAAAACTTACAGTGCAGAGTTGAAAATTGCCTTCGATGGCGACGCGGTTCTGTTTTCAGATGATTCGGAAAAAATTTATCAAACCCAGGGGCTGGAAGCATTCACAAAATCTGAAAGAGCTGCTGCAAAACAGCCCATGCAAGGGGGGCCCTTTAAACCTTTCCTACAAGCCCTGCATAATCTTCAATCTCAATTTGAAGAAGCGCAATGTCCCATACGCACAGCGTTAGTTACTGCGCGATCCGCACCTGCTCACGAGCGAGTTGTTAGAACGTTGCGTGATTGGAATATTCGAATTGATGAATCACTTTTCTTGGGTGGATTAGATAAAGGATCTTTTTTGAAAGCGTTTGGCGCGGATGTGTTTTTTGATGATCAGGAAGGCCACTGTGTTTCCGCTAGTGAGCACGTTGCCGCAGGCCATGTTCCCCATGGCATCGCCAATCAAAAGCCGACCGAGGAAAAATTACCAGGCGAAGTTTAAGCTCACTGCGCCATCAATGACCATTTTATCGATGAGTTTTTCTGGGCAAAACTCGCTCTTTTCTCGAATAGATTCGGAAAAATCCAAAGCGCGTTGAATTTGTGCTGCTTTTACGGTGAATTCGGTGCTAATGGTATTGTAGGTCAGGCCGCTGAAATTTGAATTAACACCCCACGAGCGATAGCTTGCACCCAATTGCAATGCAGCACCTTGCATAGGGTTGGTTTCAGCGGTGATTTGCAATCGCATCAGGGAAACTTCCTGGCCAGTAAAACTGTTCAGAGAGTGATTGTTATAGGCAGTATGTGTGGGCTGATGGTAATCGTTCAGCAGTTGACGCTGCTCTTCAGTTAGCTGCTTCATTACCTGTTCATATTCACCAGCATTGGCATTCAACGCCAGTGATAAAATAACGCTTCCTGCGAACCAACTTATAGCTTTTATTACAAAATTTGTGGCTCTCATACGGCATCGCCTAACTGCATTAACAAACGAAATTGAAAGTCTTTATTTATTGGTATCAGCCTAGTAGTCAGTATGGAACTAAACCATTTTGTACTATCTAGAATGTGCAGCAATTCGCGCTTTTTTTAACGAATAAAATTCGTTTAATGAAAAGTTTCCTAACGGCTTAAATTAAAACTAAAAAGTCACCTTTAAACCGTTGATTTAATCTCTGCATCTTTCGTGTGAGCTGCTATATTTTCAATATGGTCAAAAACCGATCAAACCGCCGTGGAAGTTCTGTAATTTAATGTTAAGACATATTCTTTATGCTAGTGACCTGGGGTTATACGGACCGTTTATCTTGGAGCATGTGTGTGCCCTGGCAAGGCAGCATAACGCCAGGGTTACCGTAGTGCATGCAGTTGAACCCGTAAGTATTTTTGCGGACGCATTGCTGGAAACCTATGTTCCAGCTTCTGAAAAAGAAGCGTTAAAAGATCATGGTTACGAGGCTGTGATGGCTACCATTGGCCAGCGCGTTCGTCAGGCGGTGGAAGACGACTTTATTGATTTCAATGGATCAAAAGATTGTATTGATGATGTGATGGTTCTGGATGGAGAACCATGCGATGTGATTCTGGCCGTGGCTAAAAACATCAGTGCTGATTTGATCGTTATGGGAACCCACGGCGGCAGGTCAGAAAGTCGAGTGGCCATTGGGTCAGTTGCTTCCAAAGTGATGCAGCTTTCTCATATACCCATCTACTTAATTCCTACAGAAGCCAAAGAGCATATTGCCACACTTGGCCTTAAAAGAATGCGTATTTAACCCCTAACGCTAACAGCATGCTGGCCAGTACCGGCTGCAACCATTTTTCCGGTAACCGCGCTGCCACTTTTGTGCCCAGGTATATAGCCGGTAGAGATCCCACAATAAGCGATCCAAGCAGATAAAAATCCACGTTGCCTAATAGAATGTGCCCTGAGCCTGCAATAAGTGTTAATGGCACAGCATGGGCGATATCGGTGCCAATTACATTGATCGAAGGTAAGCGGGGATAAAGCACCAACAGCACGGCTGCGCCAAAAGCACCTGCGCCCACAGATGAGAGGGTTACCATGATGCCCAACAAAACTCCCATACTCCATGTGTATGCGCTGGCTTTATTTTGAAGGTGGTTAATGAGGCCAAACCTGCTGTGCTCGTGGGACTCTTTTAAAAGCTTGCGGCGTAATAACAACACAGTTGATGTCAGTATTAACATGATTCCAAGCATAGAAGTGAGGATGTCGCCATAGGCTTCACCATCAGGAAAATAGTTGTGAAGCACATAAACTGTGCCCAAGCTAGCTGGTAAGCTACCTGCGGCCAATAGAAAAACAATGTTCCAGCGAATGGTGCCTTGGCGTTTATGGGCAAATACGCCACCGGCTTTGGTAATGGCGGCATAAAGAAGGTCTGTTCCCACTGCTATGTGGGGAGGAAAGCCAAATAATAATAGAAGGGGGGTCATTAAAGAGCCGCCACCTACACCGGTTACCCCTACAGCAAAGCCAACAACAGCGCCAGCTACAACATATGCGATTATATCCATGGACTAAATTGGCTTTCTCTTCTAAGTTTGAAATGGAATAACAGAAAAAGTTTAACAATCTTAGTTTTGTGGTTGGTAAATTTACCGATTCTGTCCTATTCTGCAAAGGAATATATTTTCATATTGTTATAACCCCATAGCGTATAAGAAAAGGAAGGGGGAGGGTAAACATGAAACTTCAGCAATTGCGTTACATATGGGAAGTAGCGCGACATGATCTGAATGTCTCCGTAACCGCACAAAGTCTCTATACATCTCAGCCAGGTATCAGTAAGCAGATCCGCTTGTTGGAAGATGAGCTGGGAGTAGAAATTTTCTCGCGAAGCGGCAAGCATCTCACTCGGGTAACCCCCGCAGGCGAAGCGATTTTAAAGATCTCCGGGGAAATCCTGCGCAAAGTAGACAGCATTAAACAGGTTGCACAGGAGTTTAGCGATGAGAGCAAGGGTAGCCTGTCATTGGCAACCACTCATACCCAAGCTCGCTACGCGCTACCAAACGTGATTGAAACCTTTATTGATAAGTATCCCGAAGTGTCTTTGCATATGCATCAGGGTACGCCAATCCAGATATCAGAGATGGCGGCTGATGGTACCGTGGATTTTGCCATAGCCACAGAAGCACTGGAGTTATTCGGCGACTTGATTATGATGCCTTGCTATTCCTGGAACCGGGCCATCATTGTTCCCCGCAATCATCCATTAGCACAATCTTCAAGAGTGACGTTGGAAGAAGTTGCTCGTCAACCAATCGTCACTTATACCTTTGGTTTTACCGGGCGTTCTAAACTTGACGATGCGTTCCTAGACAAAGGGTTATCGCCAAAAGTGGTGTTCACCGCTGCAGATGCTGACGTTATCAAAACCTATGTAAAACTCGGTTTGGGCGTGGGTATCGTTGCTAAGATGGCGTGTATGGATGATGATCCTGATCTGGTTGCTTTAGATGCGTCCCATCTGTTTGAACCGAGTGTTACCAAGATTGGCTTCCGTCGCGGAACCTTCTTGCGTGGCTTTATGTATGACTTTATAGAACTGTTCGCGCCCCACCTAACCAAAGAAGTGGTGGATGAAGCAGTTGATCGTCATACCCGCTCAGAATTGGACGAATTATTCAGTCACATCGATCTGCCTGTTCAATAAATACCATCTTCCTCAGCAAAAAGGCCCCGGTGATTATCATGTCACCGGGGCCTTTTCTTGTTTAAAGGTTGATCTAAAGAGGGCTACAGAAAATCCAGATCCGGATTGTTGTGTAGAATTTCTTTTAGCTCATCCTTTTCTTCAGTTTGTTGCTCAAGCACTTCTTTTACGAACTTGAAATAAACCGTATACACACTCTGGCTGCCATTATCTTGCTCAACAACAAAAAATGGCGCGCGATCCACCTGCAGCTCGGCAGCCAACAACATTCCGGCGCTGGTAGGGTCGCGTTCGTCTGCCACCAAAATCTCGTCAATGCGTTCCATTTGGCCAGAATCTTCCAGGCGAGAAATTACATCACCGCATTTCTTACAGGGCGAACCATCCGCCAGAATTTTCTTTACCAGAGTGATCTTCATAAAACTAACTCGCTATTTCTTTTCCACGTTAATGGCGTGCAAGCCACATTCTTTAGCGGTTGCTTCTTCCCACCACCAACGGCCTTCGCGCTCGTGTTGGTTAGGCAGAACAGGGCGGGTGCAGGGCTCGCAACCAATGCTGATGAAGCCTTTCTCATGTAGCTCGTTATAAGGAACATCGTTACTACGAATATACTCCCAAACCTGGGTTGAGCTCCAGTTTGCCAGGGGGTTGAACTTAATTAATTGGTTTTGCTCGGTAGAGAAAGCGCCATCGATTTGTACGGCAGGAATATCCACACGTGTACCAGGGCTTTGGTCTTTGCGTTGGCCAGTTACCCAGGCGCTTAGGGTGGTTAGCTTACGGCGCAGCGGGCCTACTTTACGTATGGCGCAGCATTCTTTGTGGTCATCTTGATAGAAGCTGAACAGGCCTTTTTCTTCAGCCAACTTTTCCACTTGCGCAAGATCTGGGAAAGTAGCTTCCAGCTTGATACCGTAATGAGTACGCACTTTTTCCAAAAAGCGATAAGTTTCAGGGTGTAAGCGGCCGGTATCCAGGGTAAATACTCGGAAAGGCTTGCCCAACTTAGACGCCATGTCGACTAATACTACGTCTTCAGCACCACTAAAGGAAATTGCCAGGTTGTCGGAAAAATCCAAAGCGGCTGCCAGAATCTCCTGAGGAGATTTTTCACTTAATTCATTGTTCCACGCTTGCGCGTCGGCTTGGGTCAAACTCATTACTTCCTCTCTTGCCTCTCACTACCTTTATAGGGAGGCGTATTCTAGCAAAAATAGTAAACACTACGAAATATCAGAATGCCATGCTTTTATAATCAGAAAGAATATAAAAAGGATTGGAAATTGCCATTAGCTATCAAGCTGAGGTTTGCATAACGCCTTGAATGCGGCTAGAGTTGCGCCACAAATTGCTGTCTAAATTGGAGATTATTGTGGAAATTGCATGTCTTGACCTGGAAGGGGTTCTGGTACCCGAGATTTGGATCAACTTCGCCGAAAAAACCGGA
>JBFKSL010000251.1:0-6626 GCA_041626995.1 Ketobacter sp.
CACCAACAAGCCCGGTATTCAAGGCGGCAAGTAGATCGGCCACGACCCAGCCAAAGACATCGTTTTGCAGTGACTTAATATCACCGTTGTAAATACTATTGGCGCCTGTGAGGCCTGCTAAGGAATAGCCACTGTTGGCCCCATAAATTCCTGCTGGCTGGCATAATGTAGTCCAGCTTTCGTCTGCCTTCCAGCTTGGAGGTTGCAAACCTGCTGGATTGATGTGAAGAGAAACTGTTTGGCAATTTGGCGGCGTTATACTCAGTGTGACGGGAATTGAAGGATAGGTTGCCGAATTAAGCACAAATACATTGCGCAGTTTTGGTGCTTCCACAAGCGTAACGGTGAATGACTGATTGTTGCCAAGCCCTACCGCTTGGGCTGGAATAATCCAGCTATCGCGCTGATAAAGAGTGCAACCAACACCGGTATCATCAATTAAGACTGTGCTGATATTACCTTCTATGTCGGTGGTGATAGTCAAAACTGCTTTGTTATCACCTGTGCCTACTTGTGTATAGATGGCTGAAGGCGTGTTTTTCAATCCATTCGCATTACTAATGGATATCGCTTTTCCTTGACCACCCTGAAACAGATCCTCCTTGTTTGTACCAAGCGGTTCACGGTTTACGCTATAGATGAGCTGTAAGCTGGTTATGGTTTGATTTGCTGGAGCAAGTTCATTTTGGCTTGAATCGTAAGCGCTAGCGTGAAGTGCGGAATATGTACCACTGACGCCTGTTGGAACATTTTGTTCCATTGATAACCAACCTCGTTTGATTGCATCGTTTCTCTCTTGGGGATTGGTGTTGCTGCTTAAACTGTAATTAGCTTTACCCATCGCCCAAGGTACTGTGATGGTAAAAGGTTTTTGTTCACTACCAAACTCTCCGGTGTAGCCAGTAAACATAATGGCGCTGTCTGGCGTGATCTGTAATACGCTGCCCTTAGGGTACACAACTGTTTTGGTCTTGATGTGGCTAAAATCAATTGCAAAAGAAAACGATTGAGGTTTTACGTTTGGATCGCTTGGGCTTTTGCCAACACCAGCAAATTCACCGCTCAGTGTAAAAAGACTCTGAGCGCCAGCTTGAGTACTTTGCAAATAGATCAAGTAGTCGTCAAAGAGATGATATGGGAAAGGGGATTGAGCTGGATCAGTGTAATAGCTTGAAGGGGCTGCTGCCATGGTGGGGCCTATCAAACGACGGGCTGACGTGGAAGCGTTTTCTGCAGGAAAGCGTGCGTCCGGATAGAGATTGGTGGGCTCTGTTGAACTACCGGATATCAGTAAAGCGTTATAGATGTCGTTACCATTGCCGCCCTTGTTATAACCAGTTTCAATTAAGCGGCCTGGCGAATTTTTAAAATCATAGCTCCACACTTTGAGAGATATCGGAAAACTAAACCAATCAATATCTGTAATGTCCACAAGATTACCGGGGACAGTACTTGAGCCCACTTGTGAACCGATAAAGGGTTCAATAATACCGTAGATGAGATTGTAGGCGCTGTCTGTGGGCGCGGCTGGGGTTGGTTCACCACTTACACTAAGGTCGAGATTACCGTTGCTAAGATACACTCGCCCCCCGGTGTAATGGCTTAAGTATAGATTGGCGTATTCGGTTTGTCCTGAAGAGGCGGCTTGATGAGCTGCCCAGTATTGAAACGCTGTTCTTAAATCCTGGATATGGTTAACATTTGTTGGGAGCAATTTGTCAACCGCGGAGGTCGCTGTATTTAAAGGGTAACTAGTGCCTAAAGTGAGCGTTTTGGTGGGCTGTGAACCTTGAGCATAGTATTGTTCATCACCAAGCTTAACACCACCACCACCCGGCAGGGTGACATTAAATCGTTTTAGAAAGTCTTCGTAGCTCATGGCGTTACCGTTGTAGGTAAAAACAATAGCAATATAACCGTTTGGGTTTTTACTGGTACTCATACCCGCCTCCTTAAAATGCGATACCCGGAATAGATCTTCAATGATCAATAACGGTGTTTTCTCGCTCAACCTGCTAGTGCGCAAAAGTCGCAATGACTTTAGTCGCGGCATTTGCTAGAGCCGTCAGGGCTGCAACTGTGGCAGTGACATCTTTGATTTCTTTTATGGCTTTTTGCGCATCTTGTGTTGCTTGTTCCAAATCCTGTTTCGCCTCTTGATAGCTAGAGGTTCTTTGCTTAAAAGCAACACGAGATAAATCATTTGCTAACTTTCTTAACTCTTCTCCCTCCGCTTTTACACCGGGATATGAACTAAACAGTGAGTCGTTTGCAATGTTTGAAATTTGTTGAATCAGTTCGTTTAAATCGGATGTATTTTCAGGCATGTTATCCTCTACTTTAAAAATGAATTACTGTCAGGACATTGGCTTTTTGAACGCATCAATTACTGCTCTGACCTCCGATTTCAAAGTCGCTGCCTGACTGAGAAAGCTGCCCAGCTCGGATGCAAATACGGCTAGCGATTGGGGGTTTTCCACGTTCTTCGCAACTTTCACGAGCGAATGGAGGGTTTTGTTGAAACCGTTCAGCGTAGCGTCATAGACACCAGCACTCTGGTCTATGGCAACGAGATTTCCTGCCATAAGTCCGATCGCTGCAGCGAGTTCTTCCCTCTCATTTTGTGGCCAGGGTTTATGGTCTCTCCTGCTGAAATAAGCACAGTAGTTTAATTTGTGACGGTTTTCTCCTCTGCATGCGTTTGTTATTGCTTTACAGGTCTTTGATCCTTTATCTGCATTTGGGTCTGCACAGGCTTTTACATTAAAGGCTTCTCCCGCATCCGCAATGATATTGATCTGTGCAGAGCGTAAATTAATGAAGACCAATTCCATGTCGTTGGAAAGCGCATTACTGATCTGCTCTATAGCGTCCGCCGAATCCAGAACCGCATTAACCATTGCTACTGTCTGAACCTCTTGCGTGAGCGCATCGCCAAGAGAGGCAACCAAGCTACCAATAGCCCCTGTTTTTTTCTGTAGCCCCTCCGTTGAGGATTGCCGCATGTTGCCGACAGCCGCCTCCAAACTTTGAGCAGAAGCACTCAAACCAAGTACCTCTTTTTTGAAGTTTTCACCCAGTACCTGATTGTCAGGCGCGGCAATTTTCTCAAGGCTTCTGGTAAATGCAATTAATGTGTCAATTGCCGCCTCTCGTGCTTTTAGATCAGCTGCCGATATGAGTGTCTGAGAAACTTTAGAACCATCAAAATAACCAAATCCATAGCGGGCATTGCTCAGCATCACTCGAAGCTCTGTGGTATTGGTTGAATTCAATAGCGCTTTGGATGTGTCAGAAACAGCAACCGTGGCAGTTGCAAAATCGGCGGTAGATGCTTCAAAAACTTTTGGTGTAGAGCATGCAGTGAGCGTAACCGCGAACAAAACGAGAAAAAGTTGGGCAAGTTGCATTGGAGTCCCCGTACAGTTTAAAGGTAAGAAAATGACCAGTAGCGTGATTGTTCTGAATAGTGCGTTGATAATTTTTTGTACAACTTTTACAGCGCACCATATGATCCTGAGATAACTATAGCGTTGATCAGAAAATTGGGAGCAGTCATTGGATTTTTTTTCACAATATTTTTTTACGTTTTGTGAGAAGTCAGACTAGTCTTGAATGTATTCCAACAGATTGACTAGAGAGAACGATATGGGGTCACACAGCAACGTCTCATTGGGAATGCCTGGCGTGGCTCAATCCAACGAATATTTTTATCTCATTCCAAACGGCTTTAATGCCGCAACCAACATTCAAGTAACTATTGATGGAATAGCAGGGCCCGCCATGACATCAGGAAGTGGGCTCTGCCCTATTCCTAAAACCCCATGGCAAGATAGCTTCAATTTCTCATGGAATAACGATGGTGGCCAACCCTCCGCTGTAGTCACTATTGCTGCCGCCACAGCAACAGGAACGACGGATGCGGAACGTACCGCACTAAAAAAAGATTTTGATACTTTCGTTACTCAACTGCGCAATTTGGAAGCCACATCCGAAGCAGCAGGATCGTGTTTAATACCCGGTGGTGCGGCAATCATAGCCAACCGAGTGGCCCTCGCAATGCCACTGCGTCTCAATGAAACCCTTGGCTACTATTATAATTTTAATTGTAATGATCGCTGGATTGATCTTATTCCGGGCATGCGGCTACAGGTTCAGGCTGCCCCCTATAGCTACATAGACTTGGCGGGCCGTGGCGCAGGGAAAAGTAATAGCTATGTGGCCAGCGGCCAGTATGAAATCGATGTGACCATTGGACCACATGGCAACATAGCATTCAGTGGATGGAGCGGTGCTATTCAACCTCCCAAGGTCTCCCATATTTACGTGCAAAATGACAATGCACAGAGTGGTCAGAGCAACGACATAACTTACGAGATCCAAGTGCTGGGACTGGCGGATCTTGCCGCTCAGGATACACTGAAAAGGCATTGGCGTCTGGTTTGGCCTGCCAATTTATCCGGCGCGACAACACCTCAGGGAGACCCTCTTATCTATGAAAACGCCACCTTAATTGGCTGTAATTCTCCACTTTCCCTGGAAAAAGCTGCCAGCTCGTTCAAAAGTGCATCGACACAGGAGCTATGGTACCCGCAAGCACCAACCGTTGACACAGTACCCATATACGCTTTTTTCACCGGCAGAGCGACGATCATTCCACAGGTTTCCGTAACGGTAAACGGCGCTCAGCGCTGGTTAGCCGCCGGGACAACGCTAAGACAATTGAGTATGCAATTTGGTCTTCCGTCATTGCTTCAGATGGCACCGGCCAATGCCATGCCTAACAGTTTTGCCCTGCAGATAAAACGCTACGCCGCCGCGGGTTCCTATGAGCTGCAACCCATTACCTTTTCGGCAAACAACCAGTCCACTTTTGATCACGCAGGTAACACCATGTGGGACCTACCGCTAATGTGCGGAGACAATATAAATTTTTAAAAGGAAGAGCGTTATGATCGTTTTAAATCGCTCAGCTTTACTGTTGCTATTGCTAATGGCTGTGACATTGAACGCACGCGCCGATTTTGTGCTTTTATCGCAAAACGCATTGCACCTCGGCTACAACAGTAAGTCGGTTGCGAATTATGTGACCAATAAAGTTGGGTACTTGAAAGCCAACATTATTCCTGTGGCTGATATCACTTTGTTCCAGGAAGTTATGAAACAAACAGATCCTTCCGATTTTAAATGGAATGCCCTGCCAACGACGTATGAGTTTTGGCCGCAAACGGCGACACAAAATTTCTGGCCGAATCTAAAGGGGTTGAATCGCTACAAAGAAGCCTATATGACCGTGGCCAAAACCAATAAGATTGATATTCTATGTTACGGCTCCCTGGATAACACAGTGATGCAAAATTATGGTAAGGGGGTAAAACTTATTCGCCCTCCCGACGTCATGCTGATACGCAGTAAAGGCTCGGCAAATATCACCTGGATTCTCAATTACCACGCTATCTTTGGTAAGAATAAACAACAACGATTGGATGAGGCTGAGGGTATTGAGGCTTATATACGCACTTATCTCACTCAGACCGCCCCAGCAGCGACGCCGTTTGGCTGCGCCACTGCACTTAATGTGGCCAGTAATAGGGTCGTTATTGGTGGAGACTGGAATCTTTCCCAGAGCGAAGTCACACAGAAGTTTCCGACAACCCACTATAACGTCTATATTGACGATAATACAAAAACTTCATTGACTTCAGATGGTACGAAGAGCAGCAACTATGACCACTTTGTTGCCACTACAACCGTCACCCTTTCATCGCCAGTTGTATTCGCTCCTCAATCAAGTGTTTTTCCCGCATGCCCTGCAGGAAAAACCGGACTCTATTGCGGATTCAGAGTTTACGTTAGCGACCATCTAGGAATAAAAATCAATGTTGTCGATTAAATGGATCACCCATCGAAAACAGCCACTCAAACCATCAACATTTTATGCCGGTGTTATGGCCATTATTTTTCTGCTGAACCCTGGCAGTGTGGCTGCAGATGAGTCGGCCTTCATCAATAAGATCCTAACACGCCTGGAAAAAGATAGCTGTAGCTCGGGCATCACCAATTCGGATGTCGCTTATGGGACCGAAGTTCCCATTGGTGCGTTTCTGTTGCAGAAGGGGCAAGCCTACGATGCTTATGTCGACATTCAATACGTAGAGTTATTGCCCGGTGAAATTCAGGTACAAGCGGAGTACCGCGGTGCCAATAGTGCGACCCAGGCAGATTGGTCAAGGGATCAATTACTTTTTGTCGCTGCTTTTAGTCCTTTTTTCATACTCAATAATACGGGCTATACCAAAAATGGCCAGGTGTTTCGCGTTGAACTTAATCACGCGAATAATATCTTGGAGCGTTTGTATATTGCCGTCGAAACCAACGATAGAAGTGATTTTAAAGAAGACGTGATTCTGGAGTTTGCCCCTTTTGTTCTGGGTGACGGTATTTATAGCCGTGCCATGCCGGCCTCGGCCTCCGGGATTATTCTCAATTGCGTGAATATACCCTCGGTCTTTGTAGAAGCGAAATCAGGCAGCTACCATTTTCAGGGAAACGTCGATCTCACCGTAAGAACACCGACCATCACGCTGTCAAACTAGAATCAAATGTGACGCGTCAGCCTCTCACGG
>JBFKSL010000252.1:0-6619 GCA_041626995.1 Ketobacter sp.
TCTCGGTGTCAATTTTCACAAACGGGCCACAATCCATCCGATCGTGGCCGTTTTGTTTTGTTAATAAAACTTTGGCTTATGTTATTTTATCCTAAGATTTATTTATGCCAATTTGCTGGCACCAGGGTACAAAATTGCCACAAAACCAATAGATTGCGTCTAAGCTTATAGCGTGTACAATTAAGTGTTAACTAACAAGAACAACTTTGCGTTATAAAGTTTTGTATTAAAGGCTTTTCACCCATATGGATCTATCCTGGCTCACACCTTGGCGCACTAAAAAACAGCCAAATGAACCTAATTCAAAGGAAGCCCCTAAACCTATTAGCAAGCCGGGGCAGAGAAAAGCCACAACCCAAGCTGACGCAGCCCCGGCACGCTCGCCCCTTACGCAAAAGCCATTTGAAGTACAGCTCAACATTGGGCGCTATCGTATGGAGCCCTTTACAGAGGGTGGCATTTGCGTGGTAATGAAAGGCATTCCGCTGGAACAGGGCAAGCCGAAGCTAGCGGTCAAGCTGGTTCGCGAACAGTGGTTAAACCATCAAGCGGTTCGGCGGCAGTTCACTACGGAAAGCCAAATTGTTCGCGAATTGCATCATCCGCAGCTTCCCAAGTATCGTTCACGTGGTTTGATTGATAACAAGGCCTACTATGCATATGAGTTTATTGAGGGCTTTCAATTAATAAATTTGTCCCAAGAGCAGCAACGATTTCCTCCCTCGCTGGTAAAACAACTCGCCAAAGATATTGTGGGCCAATTGCTGGAGCAGCTGGTTTACTTGCACACCAGTTTAAAGCCTGTAGTACATGGTGATATCAGTTCTGAGAATATTCTGATTGATACCAAGCAGAAGATTTATTTGGTGGATTTTGGTTGTTCCCATTTTCAGAAACAGGCCAATCGTGAAGCATATCAATGGCTGGCTAAACCCTCATTTATTTCGCCAGAACAGGCTCGGGGAGAAGCTTGGGATCACCGCAGTGATTTATACCAAGCAGGCATTTTGTTGTATGAGCTTTTGCGCAATCGACGTTGGAACGAAGGTAAAACCAAGCGGGAGAAAGTACTGTTTGTAGCGTCAAAAGAAAAACAGGCGGATGATTTTTTGCTAGATGTAACCGATGCAAAAACTTCGGCATTTGTGGCAAAAATGCTCGACCCCAACCCTGACAACCGATATCAAACAGCTAAAGAAGCGTTGCAGGCATTAAGGAGCTAAAACTACGCTTTCTTTTTACGTGCAGCCCAGGCTCGTATTAATGAGCTGGCAAATAAGCGTGCCACCCGGTTTTTATTTTCCCCTACTTCTTCTGAATCAAGATAGCCGCCGATACCGAAAGGCACTTGGTATTCATAAAACACAAAATCATTTTTGGATACCGTTTCTGGCGTAATATTTGGATTTAGCACTCCAATATCAAAACAGTATGTTGCTATTTTGAGTCCGCATTTTGATTTCAGATCATCAATTAAAGTCAGCATAACCTTATCTACTGCGGCCAGTTCTTCACCCCTTATCACTTGGCTATACGCCCCTTTGGATATGTTGCCGGTGTCGATCAGCTCCACGGTTTCACCCAGCTCAGGCACCCTATTTAGCTGAGAATCTAACAGAAACTTGGTTAATTTATCTTTGCTGGAGTCAGGGATATCCGGTGCACGCTCGATTAGAGAGGCTAGTGTACGATGGCCATCGCCCTGCACTTCTGGGCGGAGTTTTGCATAGCAAATGCGGTAGGTAACTTCGGGGTCCACATGATAAACGTAACGGTAATCCTTTAAGGGCGGAATAAATTCCTGAACTAGATAGGGCTCACTGACTTCATTCAATCGAGCCTTAAGATCCTCTTGGCTTTCACTGGTGAAAATACCCTTCCCCTGTTGCCCGTCTTTAGGTTTGCACAGAACTGCACCATATTTTCTAAGAATCTTTTCTGGTAATTGTTGCTGACCCGGCAGATAAAGTGCTTGCTCTGGCCCTCTATAACCTAACGAGCGTGCCAGCTCGATAAAGTCATATTTCTTATGGAGGGAACCCGCATTTTCACCATTAAAAAATGCCTGACATAGGTCTATTCGCCGTTCATAACTCGATAGCGACATACGGGCCAAGCCAAAAAGGATATTTATATAGTAGGAAAAACGATCAAAAAAACTGATGGCTTGCTTTGTACGCTCCAAATCTTCATGAGGCATCACAAGAGTTGACGCCTCGGCTAATTCTGCGATTTGAACATTACTTGAGTGTTGCTTTTTTAAGGTCGCAAATTCCATTTTTGCACACGTCCATATCCTATGAATGGTGCATTTTAATTCGTTCCGATTAAAAAAGCGACTTCAATTTGATCTAGCTTGAATTATTCAATCCTTACACCACGATCAAAACGACAAGGAGAATCCACCCCATCTGTGGTGCACACGCCTCTTCCGTGCAAGGCGTTTTGCTGGAAGCCTCCAACGAACTTGCTGCCATCTGGCCATGTAAATGACCCGCGGCCATCTCGCATACCATCAGCAAACTGGCCGGTATATTTTTCACCGGTGGGCCAAGTAAGTGTGCCTTTACCTGTACGCTTACCCTGCTTGAACTGTCCATCGTATACACGACCATCAGAAAAAGTAAGCTTTCCAGCTCCCTCCATGGTGCCATTTACAAAGCGACCAATGTATTGATTCCCTCCAGGCCATTTCATGGTTCCTTTGCCGTTAGGGATATCGTTGGAGAATTCACCGGCATACACCTCGCCAGTAGGCCACTCCATTGTGCCATTTCCTAACATTTGATCTTGGGAAAATTCACCTTCATAGATGCTACCATCTGCAAGAGTTGTTGTTCCCTTACCATGGCGAAGGCCATCCTGAAACTCGCCTTCATAGATTTCTCCATCGGGATAAATCATTTTGCCCATACCGGTACGGAGGTCTTGCTGAAATTGCCCTATATACTTTCTGCCATCAGGCCAGGAATATGTGCCACTGCCGTGCTTTAAATCGTTCTTAAACTGTCCACGATATGTGCGTCCATCGGCCCAGTCGTAACTTCCATTGCCGTGCTTAACGCCATTTTCAAATTGACCTTCGTAGCGGCTACCGCTTGGCCAGGTGTAAGTGCCTCTGCCATTGTACTCACCATTCTTCCAGCTTCCGGTATAGATGTGGCCACGATGGTCTGCGAAGGTACCCTGCCCCCACATCACGTTATCTTGCCATTGTCCTTCGTAACGATCACCATTAGGCCAAGTGTAAACCCCATGACCTTGTTTTTTGCCATTAACCAAACCACCACTGTACTGGCTTCCATCTTCTAGTGTGTGGATCTCGGCATCCACTTCCTCAACTGATGTTGAAGCGGTATTGTTAACAGCTATACCATCACCACTATCTGAGCATGAGGCCATCATAACCGCGACGGCCAGCAGTCCAATTTTTAGTGGGTTAATGGATTGTTTTAGCACTGGGCTCTCCTAATACTTATTATGGGGTGTCAGCTTGTGGGTTGCTGGCCTTATACTCTTCATGGCCGTCATCCCAACCGGCTTCCCAACTGGCTGTAAGCACTTCTAATTCGAATGGCGAAACTCTGGGCACGTCACCTTTTAAACCTTCTTTATGACCAAGCTCGTAGGCCTCATCCAACCCAACATGCCATTGCAACTTCTCAGAATCGTCTTCGGTAGACTGGTCGAACTGCTCGTCTACGGTTTCGGCGATGGATTTCTTAGCTTTATCGGACCCGGTAAAGAAAGCGATTGAAGATTTATAACCCAACTGAATGTCATCCAAAATATAGTAGGTCGCAGGCACCAATACCAAACTTACCAGGGTGGCGAATAGCACACCAAATGCGATGGAAATGGCCATTGGGATTAGGAACTGTGCTTGCAAGCTGGTTTCCATCATAAGCGGAACCAAGCCGCCAAATGTGGTAAATGATGTCAACATGATGGGTCTAAAACGAGCCACCCCTGCCATCCGGATGGACTCTTGTAAGCCAACCCCTTGTTCTTTATTCCGGTTCATAAAATCTACAAGCACTAGGTTGTCGTTCACCACAATGCCGCTCACAGCAATCATGCCCACCAACGACCAGAGGGTGACTTCCATCCCAGCTACCAGATGCCCCACCAGGGCACCGATTACGCCAAAAGGTATTGCAAACATCACCATTAGAGGCTGGGCATAAGACCTAAATAGAGTCGCCATCATCACGTACATGCCGAGCAATGCAATCCAGTAGGCTTTGGCCAGAAATTCTTTAAATTCATCTTTCTCTTTTTGTGCACCAGCTATATCCCAGCTCATGCCTGGGAAATTTTCAGGAAGGGAATCTAAATATTCCTTCTTAACGGCGTACATGACTTTTGCCGTGGTGGTGACATTGTCGTCCACTTTAGCCCGAACACGAATCACTCGACGGCGGTTGTGACGATTAATCTGTGCAGCACCTTCGCCGTATTCTATATCAGCAACCGTGAGAAGAGGCACAGTAGAACCGTCGCGCATACGAATGGACATGTTTTCCAAATACCAGAGTGAACTGCGTTCCTCTGGGGGGTAGCGCACAACCACTTTGATGTCCTGTTCGCCACGCTGGATATTTTGCACATCAGCTCCGTGGTAAGCTTGACGTACTTGCAATGCAACATCATCCAGGCTCAAACCCAGATTTCGGGCAACCGGTTTCAACTCTATTTGCAGCTCTTGCTTACCTTTTTGGAAACTATCCGTGATTTGATAGAGCCCTTTGATTTCCGCTAAGCGTTGTTTTAATCCATCGGCTGCTAACTTCAAATCATCCAGGCTGCTGGAAGAAAGCTCGATATCAATGGCAGACCCTGGCTGATTAAGCGTGGCTTTGAACTGCAAATCCACCACATCGTGGATATCACCCACTTTTTCTTCCCATTCCCGTATAACGCGTTGCCCGGAAAGCTTCCTGTCTTCCGACGGTGCCATTTCCAGTACCAGGCGACCGCCTGTATCGCTGGTGAACGTGGTGAACACGCTGCGAATCTGCTCTGTGCCAGTCTCTTGCCTTAACTCCTCCTGCAATTCTTGAGCGGCTCTTTCAATACGCTTGATTCCATCACGCACAGCTTCTGGTGTGGTGTTTTGCGCGAAGCTTACGGTAGCACTAGCGGTATCGGCCTCGATGGTGGAAAAGAACACCACTTTTAGCCATCCTGATGCCATTAAAGAAAAAGCGATCAACAAAATGCCAATAAAGCTAAAAAGAGTTGTATATCGCCAATTTAAGCACAGCTCCAAAAATGGGCTGTAGACATTGGAAACAAACTTTTCCATACCCAAGGAAAATTTTCGTTGTACAGCACCAATTACCGGAACACGATCGAACTCATCTGAAGAAATACCCGACACATGAGATGGCAACACCAGCAATGACTCAATTAGTGAAAAGATTAATGTGCAGATCACCACAATCGGGATCACTTTCATTAATTTACCTTCTGGGCCCGGAAGCATTATTAACGGAGAAAAGGCAATAATTGTGGTAAGCACCGAGAAGATTACGGGCTTCTGCACTTCTTGTGCGCCTAAGATCGCTCCCTTAACACCAGTTATGCCTTCGCGGTGTTTACTGAAAACGTTTTCGCCAACAATGATGGCGTCGTCCACAACGATACCCAACACCAGAATAAAGGCGAACAGAGAGATCATGTTTAACGAACCACCCAAGTTGGGCAGAAGCATAAATGCACCCATGAAGGAGATGGGAATACCCAACGTTACCCAGAAGGAAAGTTGCGCGCGCAAAAAAAGTAAAAGAATAATAAATACCAGAGCCAAGCCGCTGAATGCATTTTCACTTAGCAAATCCATTCGGCTTTTGAAGTAAACGGAAGAGTCCTGCCACACCGTTAAGCTCACTCCATCGGGAATGTATGACATTGGCTCTTCAACGTACTCGTGCAGCTCTCGGGAAACATCGAGGATGTTCTGATTGCCAACGCGATAAACCGCTAACGCTACAGCCGGTTCACCATTAAATTCACTGATAGCAACGCCTTCTTTGAAGCCATCAATAACTTTTGCAACATCACCCACCAGCACCTGCGCTCCATCAGGCAACGCACGAATAACGATATCTTCAAAATCTTCACCCCAATACACCTGGCCTTTTGCTTTAACCGAGACACTACCTTGGGCAGTTTTGATAACGCCTGTAGGAAGATCCACAGAGCTTTGACGCACAGCGTTAGCCACTTCTATAAAGCTCATTCCATAGCGCTGCAATGAGGCTTCAGACACTTCGATGGCGATTTCATAAGGGCGACTTGCAGCCAATTCCACTTGAGAAATATTGGGCTTGGTTGTGAGATCTTGTTGAACCTGTGCGGCGATATTCTTCAGACTGCGCTCATCGGCATCTCCTGAAATAATCAGATATGCCACCATGTTGCGTACAGATATTTCACGTATTATGGGGCGATCTACATCAGCAGGAAAAGTGCCAATGCCATCTACCCTGGCTTTGATTTCGTTGAGCAGGTGTTTGCTATCATGGCCGTATGCCACTTCTAACGTCAACAGACCTAGGTGCTCTGTCGCTTTAGAGGATAAGGACTTTATTCCAACCAGGTCGTATAAGGCAGA
>JBFKSL010000253.1:0-6583 GCA_041626995.1 Ketobacter sp.
ATGCGGGCTCACTGATCCCCAGGGAGGTGTTGGTATCAGTGGAAAATAAGGCTGATGCCATTTTAGATACTGCATCGCTGAACTTGGATGAAATCACGCAACAAATTCAGACTGCTCACGAACAAGATAAAGATGTTGCCCGTTTGCAATGTGGTGATCCTTCTCTTTATGGTGCCATTGGTGAGCAGATTCGCCGCTTGGAACAATTGGGGATCGATTACGAGATCGTACCAGGGGTGAGCGCCGTGGCAGCATCGGCTGCGTATCTTGGTAAAGAGCTGACTCTGTCTGGCGTTTCGCAAACGCTAATCATGACGCGTTATGAAGGTAAGACGCCTTTTCCAGAACGTGAACGCTTGCCTGAGCTGGCCCGTTCCGGTGCCACTTTGGCTATTCATTTAGGTGTTACTCGAATTCATAAAATTGTAGAAGAATTAATTCCTCACTATGGGGCGGATTGTCCTATAGCGGTGTGCTATCGCACCAGCTGGCCCGACCAGGATAAAGTGATCGGAACTCTGCAAGACATCGTGGAAAAAGTGCGGGAGAAAAAGTTCACTCGTACCTCATTGATTCTAGTGGGAAGAGTTTTGGATACCGATGAATTTTTAGATTCTTATCTTTATGACCAAGGCCAGGCTCATATCTATCGGCCAAAAGTGAAACCCGAACAACCTCGTACAGTTAAGCGATAACAGAGGCATTCCATGCATTTACAAAAAATTCCCACAACAGTAGTTACTGGTTTTCTTGGTAGCGGAAAAACCACCTTGCTTTCCAATATATTAAAACAAGCCGCGGGCAAACGGATTGCGGTAATTGTTAATGAGTTTGGTGAGTTGGATATTGATGCAGACTTGTTACGAAGCTGTCCGTTGGAATGTGAAGAAGAAAATACCACGACCGTTTCTGAAGAAGGTATTTATGAACTAGCAAATGGTTGTATTTGTTGCACGGTAGAAGAAGAGTTTTTGCCGGTAATGCAACAGCTGGTGGAACGCCGTGACAGTATCGACCATATTTTGATTGAAACCAGCGGATTGGCATTGCCAAAACCGTTGGTGCAGGCTTTTAACTGGCCCGGTATAAAAGAATATTGCACGGTTGATGCAGTGATCACCGTAATAGATGGGCCGGCAGTGGTGGATGGTCGATTTGCTCATGATGTAGATAAAGTTCAAGCACAACGTCTGGCCGATGCCAGTTTGGATCACGATCCCAGTTTGCAGGAATTGCTGGATGATCAACTCAGTGCGGCCGATTTGGTCATTGTAAGTAAGAACGATTTGCTGGATGAGTCTGAGCGCCAACAGGTGCAACAGGTTGTATCTCATCGTGTGCCTAGTGAAGTGAAAACCACCTATATTAGTAATGGCGATGTGGATTTAAGTGCCATTGTCGGGTTGGAATCAGCAGCAGAAGAACGCATTCACCATGTACAGAACCATCATGATCACCATCACACCCATGGAGAAGAACATGATCATGCTCATGATTATTTCGATTCTTTTGTATCTGTCTTGGATGAAGTGGACAGTGAACGTCTGCAAGTCGCTTTGAAACAATTGCTCAGTGATTTCAATATTTTCCGTATTAAAGGGTTTGCTGCATTGCCAGGTAAGCCCATGCGGCAAGTGTTGCAAGCGGTAGGAAAACGATTGGACGTGTATTTTGATCGCCCTTGGCAACCTGAGGAGTCACGTAAAACACAGCTAGTGTTTATTGGTAAAGGAATCGACCAGTCCAGCATTGAAACTGTAATTCAGCAAGCACTGGCTTAACCATGCATCTATTGGCAGCAAAACCCGGTGGCTTTGTGGACGACGAAGGCATCGTCGACCTCAATCAAAGTCCTGCTGATATCGTCGTGTTATCTGCTGCCGATAGCATGTTGTGTGCACTGTCTTCGAGTTTGCAACAATTGCATGATCAGTATGGCGATGATTTTCCCAGTGTGCGTCTTGCCAATTGGATGCAATTGCTTAAGCCTGCGGCTTACGATTTATATGAAGACAGAGTGCTGGAGCAGGCCAGTGTGGTTGTGGTGTCGTTGTTGGGCGGTGCTAGCTACTGGCCTTACGGTATTGAACAGCTTCAGCAATGGCAGAAGCGTGGCTCGCAAGCGAATCCGCGTACACTTATTTTTGTACCCGGTGATGAAAGTATCGATCCTGAACTGTGGGGCGCTTCGTCCGTTTCAGAACCAGACTGTAATCGTGCCTGGCGCTACTTGCGTGAAGGCGGCGTTGAGAATGGCGTGCAACTTTTTTTGTTCTTGGCGCAGAGTTTTGTTCCGCAGTTTAAAAATGATTTTCGCTTTGATTGGTGTGAGCCAAAGCCTTTGCCCCATTGTTTAATTTATGGCTTACCTTCTATGGTCTCCGCTCAAGCCACTTTAGCAGAGTGGCAAAGTCGATGGCAGCAGCAGGGAACAGAAAGCGGTGTAATATTGTTGCTGTTTTACCGCAGCCATTTTCAAAGCGGCAACACGGGTATGTTCGATGAGCTAATTATTCAGCTGGAACAGCAGGGGCTGGCGGTGTTGCCCATCGCCATTGCTTCTTTAAAAGATAAAGAATCCATTGCACTGGTGAATGCTATACAAGCAAAAACCAAAGCGCAATTAATCCTTAACACTACAGGCTTTGCCAGTAATCGTGTGACTTGCCCTGACCTTCAATCACAGCCTACTCGATTTCAATCACCGTTTTTTGCTTTGTCACCAGTATTGCAATTGGTGTTGTCTGGTAGCACTGAAGAAGATTGGCAAACGCACCATCAAGGTTTGCGCAGCCGAGATATTGCCATGCAAGTGGTGTTGCCCGAAATGGATGGTCGCATCATTACCCGGGCTGTGAGTTTTAAGGAAGAATCTTATTATGATACTCGCGCGCAACTGCCTGTTATCCGTTATGGATTACATTCCGAAAGAGCCATGTGGATTTCGCAACTGGCGGCAAATTATGTGAAGCTGGCTCGAAAACCCAATAAAGAAAAACGTATAGCTCTGATATTGGCAAATTACCCCACCAAAGATGGGCGCATAGGAAATGGCGTTGGGCTGGATACGCCAGCCTCAACAGTTCAAATATTAAATTCATTGGCCAAGGCCGGTTACCCTACGGAAGGTGTACCTAAAACCGGCAATGCCTTAATCGAAGCCTTATTGGAAGCCATTACCAACAACCCAGCAACGCTGCATTACCTGCCATGTTGGCAAAGCCTGGATGTAGAAACTTACCAGCGTTATTTTTCTCAGTTACCGAGGGAAAACCAGAAGGTAGTGCTGGAGCGTTGGGGGCCACCTCATAAAGATGTAAAGTTTCGCCAAGGCCGCTTAATGATTTCCGGCATTCGTTTGAGTGAAACCTTTGTAGGCATTCAGCCAGCCCGTGGATTTAATTTGGATTTAGCCGCCAATTATCATGATCCGGATCTGGTTCCACCTCATTCCTATTTGGCATTTTATTTTTGGCTTCGACATGTTTATCAGGTAGATGCCATAGTGCATGTAGGAAAGCACGGTAACTTAGAATGGTTGCCAGGCAAAGGCACAGCCTTATCCAGTGGTTGTTGGCCTGATGCTGCGTTAGGGCCAATGCCTCATTTCTATCCGTTTATTGTTAATGATCCGGGTGAGGGTGCCCAGGCAAAGCGTCGAACACAGGCTGCCATAATCGATCACCTTATGCCGCCCATGACTCGTGCAGAAACCTATGGTGTGCTGTCGGAATTGGAGTCGCTGGTTGATGAGTACTACCAAGCGATGGGTATGGATGCCAAACGAGAGAGCTGGTTGCGGCAACAAATTATTGAAACCGTCGCGAAAAGCCATGTAATTGAAGAATTGTCCACAAAGGATAAAAACGACGAAGAAGGTGTGCTGGCTGATCTTGATGCCTATTTATGTGACATTAAAGACGCGCAAATTCGTCATGGTCTTCACGTATTAGGGCAGTTGCCCGCCCCTGAAAAACTGTCTGATACTTTGGTGGCATTGTTGCGTTTACCGCGTGGAGAAGATCCTGCTAGTCAAGGTATTCTACATAATTTAATTGCCGATTTAGACCTTAAACAAAATGGTGAGTTGTTTGATCCGTTAGCTGCAAGTACGCAAACCTGGGTTGGTCCGCAACCGAATTGTTTACAGCGTATCGAGTTAACCTCTTGGCGCACCGAGGCTGATACTCGTGATCGTTTGGAAGCCTATGCTAAAAATTTAATAGAAGAATACGTGTTGGGCGATTCGTCACTTTCTGAGTTAATCGGTCTGCCACGTACATCCGTTCAATTAGTCTACGCAAGAAAAATTCTGCTAGCGTCACTTCACCAAAGTGTGGAGCAGGAAATTCAATCTTTGCTAAAGGGTTTAAGTGGTCAATTCATTGAACCTGGCCCCAGTGGTGCTCCCACCCGTGGTCGTTTGGATACACTGCCCACAGGGCGAAACTTCTTTTCAGTGGATAACCGTTCCATTCCGTCGCCCGCAGCTTGGGCCATTGGCCAGCGTTCTGCACAAGCCTTAATTGAACGTCATTTACAAGAGCAGGGCGATTACCCTAAGCAATTGGGTTTGTCGGTTTGGGGTACCGCTACCATGCGCACTGGTGGTGATGACATTGCGCAGGCTTTTGCTTTAATGGGCGTCGAACCGGTTTGGGCTCCGGGGTCAAATAGGGTGGTGGACTTCAAAATCATCAGCACGCAATTGCTTGGTCGACCACGGGTGGATGTTACTTTGCGCGTTTCAGGTTTTTTTCGTGATGCTTTCCCCAATGTAATGAAGCTGTTTGATGCGGCGGTGCAGGCTATTGTGGCGTTGGAAGAACCTGGAAACGAAAATACCATTCAACACAATGTGCTCGCGCGTCAGCAAGCATTGCAGCATCAAGGTTTAGATTCAGAACAAGCAAAACGGCAAGCCAGCTATCGAGTATTTGGCAGCAAACCCGGTGCTTACGGTGCTGGCCTGCAAGGATTAATCGACGAACGCTGTTGGGAAAACAAAGGCGATTTGGCAGATGCGTATCTTAACTGGGGTGGTTACGCATACACTAATCAGTCTGGTGATGGTGTTGAAGCCAAGTCAGCATTCGAGCATCAGCTCTCCACCTTACAAGTGGTGGCACACAATCAGGATAATCGAGAGCATGATGTACTGGATTCCGATGATTACTATCAGTTTCAGGGAGGTATGAGCAATGCGGTCGAAGTGTTTTCTGGTAAAGCTCCCACGGTTTACCATAATGATCATTCGAACCCCATGGCGCCCAAAGTGCGCACGTTAAAAGAAGAGCTCAACCGTGTCATTCGTTCGCGCCTGTTAAATCCAAAATGGATTCACGCCATGCGCGAACACGGCTATAAAGGCGCTTTCGAAATGAGTGCCAGTGTGGATTATTTGTTCGCGTATGACGCGACTACTAACCTGATCGATGATTATCAATATCAGCAGGTAGCCGATACGTTATTGTTTGACCCTGAAAATAAGGCGTTTTTGGAACAGAACAACCCCAACGCTTTAGAAGAAATGGCAGAACGATTATTAGAGGCCACACAACGGCAGATGTGGCAACAGCCCGGTGAATATCAAGATGCCCTCCAGGATTTACTATTGGAACTGGATGGCAAGCAAGAAACAGGCTCGTATTAAGAGCAGGAGAGAGAACATGACTGAAAGCAGTAAAACAAAAATGGGCATTATGGTATGCGGCCACGGTAGCCGTGATAAAGATGCCGAACGTGAATTTGGTCGTGTGGCTGAAGGATTGAAAAAACGTTTTCCTGGTATACCTGTGGAATATGGTTTTTTGGAATTTTCGGCGCCCAACATTCATATGGGCTTGTCTGCTCTGAAAGAACAAAAGGTGGATACCATTTTTGCTATTCCAGGCATGTTGTTTGCAGCTACCCACGCTAAAAATGATATTCCTTCTGTGCTCACTACTTACGAAGAAAAGCAACAAGATTTAAGCGTGCATTATGGCAGTGAGTTGGGTTTGCATGAGAGTATGATCGAAGCCTTTCAAGCCCGTATTTATGAATCTTTGGGCATTGATCCGCACAGCCCGCCAGACAATCTATACGACATCATGCTAGTCGTTGTGGGGCGCGGTACCTCCGATACCATGGCCAATGCTGAGGTAGCGAAACTCACTCGCATCGTGAATGAAAATATGGGTTTTGGCTGGGCTGATGTTGTGTATTCTGGTGTCACCTATCCGTCTGTGGGAGAGGGATTGGAACGCTTAAGTCGGTTGGGTTTTAAAAAGATTGTTGTTGCTCCTTATTTTCTGTTTACCGGCCGATTAATTAAACGAATTTATGGTTATGTAGATCATGTTGCACAACAGTTTCCGGATGTTGAATTTATCAAAGCAGACTACCTAAACGACCACGAAAAAGTAATTGATGCCTTTGAGTTTCGTGTGCGTGAGATCATGGAGGGTGTTGTTCCACAGGAAAGTTTGATGTCTTCTTTCAAGCGCCGTTTGGCGGCAGGGGAAGTGGATGTGCATCATCACCATGCGGAGTTCAACCCGAACCATGATCACAGTCATGAACACCACCATCATCACCATCA
>JBFKSL010000254.1:0-6567 GCA_041626995.1 Ketobacter sp.
AAACAACAGCTTTCTGATGCCGGCGTGGAGGCTGTGGCAATTAATTTGCTGTTCTCATTCTTAAACCCAGAACAGGAACAACACATTAAATCCATGTTAGGAGAGGCTTGGTTCGTCAGCTTATCCAGTGATGTTTTAGCAGAATCCGGCGAGTACGAGCGGGGCATCGCCACTTGGCTCAATGCCAGCCTAGGACCAAAAGTAAAACATTACTTACAACGCCTACAGCAAGCGGTAGCGCCCAGCTCATTAGCGATCATGCAATCCACCGGCGGTACAATGAACGCCGAATACGCAGGCAACTTTGCTGTGAACATGTTGCTTTCTGGACCCGCAGGCGGCTTGGCAGCAGCAGAATTTTTAGGCTCACAAACGGGCTATAAAAAGTTACTGACGTTCGATATGGGTGGCACTTCCACCGATGTTGCACTAGTAGATGGCAAAGTGCAACTCACCAATGAAAGCAGTATTGGCCCTTGGCCAGTGGCAGTTCCTCAGGTGGACATGCACACCATTGGCGCCGGAGGTGGTTCCATCGCCTATTGTGACGCTGGTGGGATGCTGCAAGTGGGGCCGCAATCTGCCGGTGCCGACCCCGGCCCTGCCTGTTACGGCCAAGGCGGAACCCAAGCCACGGTAACGGACGCCAACGCAGTACTTGGACGCTTACAACCCGAATACTTTTTAGGTGGCAACATGGAGCTGGACTTGAATGCTGCCCACCAAGCCATGGCCGGACTGGCTAAGCAGTTAAGCTTAACTATTGAGCAAACTGCTCTAGGTATAATCAAAATCGCCAATGAACATATGGTACGTGCACTGCGTGTCATTTCCATTGAACGCGGATACCATCTGGATGAATTTCGTTTATGTTGCTTTGGCGGAGCTGGCGGTTTGCACGTCTGCGCCTTGGCACAAGCTTTGGAAGTAAAGCATGCTATTGTGCCCAACAACGGCGGTGTACTATCTGCATTAGGTATGGTGGTAGCCGAGAAATCACGCCAGCTATCCCAAGGTTTACAAGGTTTATTATCAGAACTGACACCACAACATCTCTTACAATGCTTAATTAATCTGCAGCAGCAAGGCATTCGCGCACTGGTTGAAGAGGGCGTAAGTGAACAGGATATCGAAACAGAATTCAGCGTTGACCTGCGTTACAAAGGGCAACGCTTTTATCTAAATCTACCCTGGCAAGAAAACTTTTCTGAATTAGAAAATACATTTCACCAGTTACATGAACGCCGTTATGGCCACAGATTAAACATGCCAATCGAGCTGGTTAACGTGCGCTGTCAGGTGCATGCGCCCGGAGCTGCTTGCACGTTGCCAAAAGACATGAACAATACCCAGGCGAACGCCAGAAGCCAGGCGAAATTAATAGGATATGATCAACCCGTGGCAATATACTGGCGCAACGACTTGGCACCCAATCAAACCATACAAGGCCCAGCGCTAATTACCGAAACGGTATCTACCACACTGATTGATTCCGGCTGGTTTGCTGAGGTGGATGACTGGGGTAACTTACTTTTATCTCACCAACACTCATAAACCTAATTTGAATCAAGTAGGATTTCTCACAACTTTGTTGCAGTGTTCTCACAATATATTTTATTCACCTGAACGATTAAGTACCTGTTTTAAGCTGTTTTATATTCCTAATATTTTTCACGTCACAATCAGTTAAAAATCACATCACAGTCCACAGGTGTTGTAATCACAACTTTTAAATAAAGCCCTTGTTATTCCTTTCGCACCTTAAAATCTTTCCTATATTCAGCTCGACCTTTACCAGCATTTGTTTTTTGTAGTTGAGCACCCTTATGAAGTTTGTTAGTTCTTTAGTTTTAATTTCAGCAGTAAGCCTTTCCATTAACGGTTTAACTTATGCAGCACCTGCAGATCCTTGTAAAAAAGACGGCGCATTGAAAGAGTGGGCCGTTAAGAAAGGATTTTCATTCGACGAATGTTCAGGAGATGCAGTTCCAGCACCAGAAAACCAACCACCCAGCGTTGAAATCTCATCACCATTCAATTTTGCCAATTTCGAAGAAGCTGACGCCATCAATTTTATTGCAAGCGCAAGCGACAAGGAAGATGGCGACTTAACAAATCAAATTAAGTGGAATTCTTCAATAGACGGAGCAATTTCTACCAACACAAGCTTAAGCTCGGGCTTACATACGATTACAGCTTCTGTAACTGACTCTGGCAGCCTTTCAGCTAACGCCACAATTTACGTTGAAGTTAACAAAGCTCCGGTAAACACTGCTCCTTCGATCAGCATTGTTTCACCATCCGACCAATCAGAAATTGAACAAGGCACCAGCCTACAATTTTCTGCCGATGCTTACGATGCTGAAGATGGAAAACTTGATAGCCAAGTGGTGTGGCAATCTTCAATTGATGGCCAAATAGGCTCACTAGCCGTTCTGTCTTCGGGCTCGCATACTATCACAGCTTCTGTATCAGATTCAGGCTCGCTCACTGCATCAGATAGCATCCAAATCACGGTCAATGAACCTGTGGTTAATACTGCGCCTACCCTGTCCATTACAACACCTTCAAACAACATTGAAATTGAGTTAGGTACTGCTCTGCAATTTAGCGCCAACGCAACGGATAAGGAAGATGGCAATATTAGCGGCGACGTAACCTGGACATCTTCAATCGATGGTTCAATTAGTAACAGCGCAACTTTATCAGAAGGCTCTCATACCATCACCGCCAGCGTGACCGATTCCGGCCTGCTATCAAGCACCGACTCTGTTCAAGTTGCCGTAGTGAAGCCCGTAGTGAATACTCCACCAACTGTTAACATTACAGCGCCCGGAAGTGATACTGTAGTGGAAGAAGGCACTGCACTGGTTTTCCAAGCAAACGCAGAAGATGCTGAAGACGGTAATATCAGCAACAACGTTACTTGGTACTCATCCATCGATGGAAACATCGGTAACTTCACCACACTTTCTGTTGGCCAACACGTTATCACTGCCTCCATCGCAGATTCTGAAGGTTTAACCAGTGAAGCCACAATTGCGCTAGAAGTAACGGCATTGCCTGAAGTAGTGGTTTACAGCATTTCTTTAACTTGGCAGGCGCCGCTTGCTCGTGCAGACGGTACAGACTTATACTCTGAAGAATTGGCGGGCTATAAGATCACCATGACAGAGTCCGCTTCCGGCGAAAGCAACATCATTGAAGTAACCGATGGACTCGCAACCAGCCATGTAATTGATAATCTAGACGCAGGCGACTACTCATTTACTCTGCAAACACGTGATGTAAATGGCTTGATCAGCAGTGCCTCTAGCCCAATCTTAGTTAGCGTTGGAATGTAATACTTGATAGAAAAGCTGGGGCCAAATTCGGCCCCAGCTTTTTTAGTTATTGTAACCAATATTTAAATACAGACTTTTCATTTCGTTTGTAGAAAAAGCATCCGATCCAAGCGAGAAAATAAAACCAGACTTATTCCATGTTAACTGCCACACTTCCATCTCCAACCAATAATCAACCTGCAGCCCCCCTAGACCAACACTAACACCTTCGTAACGATCTGAAAACTGGCTCTTGGCAAGCAAACCAGCATTAAACCCTAGGGAAAATTCGTAACGATATTCAGCAAACCAGCGATTGGGCAATGTTTGTCGATAACGTTCACTAACGCCTTCATAGCCTGACAAAGTTGGCAATACGACAACATAACCATCACTATCGTATTCACGATTATCCGAACTGGTGACGCCTTCTGTATAGGGCGCATCCCGCCAGACAATTTCTGCTTTTATATCTTTGATATCTACAAACAATTCATGCTGCGCAATAAGCAGTTCAAATTGCGCATCAATGGAATAACCTTCACCTTTCGGCTCATCTACCACCCGATCAAACAATCTGTCTTCAGAGTAATGATAAAATAAGTTCGCATTAAATTCGTATTCGTTCTCAGAGGTTGCCAATGCATTCCCTGACAAATAGCCTTCAATTAAATCTTCAGCCTTTAAATAGCTCGCTGCCAGACGATAGCGAAATAAAGCGTTATGTAGAAATGTAAACTTGTCATTCCATCCCAAGCGGATACCTCTCGCTTGATAATGGGCAGCGTTTAATTCTAACTGAAATATTCGATCCGGCTGCAACGGCAACTTATTAGAGCTAAGCCAATATAACTCTGCCATATCCGCAGAAAAACGTAGATCATAATCTTCCCGATACAGGTAACCAATAGAGAAGTGATCAAACTCAACTCCTAGCTCAAACCAATTCCATGTCCATTGCCTTTCACCACGATCAAAATCCTTGCCTTTCCATTCATTTAACGCAGAATCAACGGTTACCGTATCGCTATAAGTAGAACTTTCGATATAAAAATATACGTTTGCAGCACTCAATGTTGTTACTGAAAACGCAACATAACAAATAGTCAGGGCAGAAAAAACTGCCCTGACTATTTGTTTTAACTTAAGAGATAGTTTAGACGACATTAAAACAATGATTCAAAAGTACCATCGTTATAACGAATAAGAGTCAAACCATTGCTAGCAGTTTCAACCACACCCACTTGAGTACCATTCACCGTCGCAGTGCCAGAGATATCATCTTGACCATCCAATACCAGTGCCAACTCAACACCATCTGCATTGGATAAAGCAAGGTTGCCTACGATTCCAGTTTCGGTTTCGTTGCCAGCCACATCCAAGGTAAAGCTTTGACCTGCATAGGCAACAGTGATCAAGGCTTCACCACCTTGATATTGAGATCGGTTAACAATTGCAGTTAAGGTTGCCTCCGGAAGCGCAGAATCATCAGCATCTACAGTCACGAGCAAATTACCCATCAAATAGTTAGATTCTGACTCTTCATGTTCAATCAGGGCAGAGTAATCCACATAATAGTTACCACTGTAGTAGAACATGTAATCCAAATTCAACCACTGCAGTGCAGAACTGTATCCTAGCTGCGCCTCCACCAAAGGAAGCGCATCAGAAAAAAACTGCTGCGAGTATAGATTTGCTTCAGGCCCTTCTGCATGAATATAAGCAGTACCAACAATATAAGGGCTTTCAATGACAGACCAAGACATTGTCATATAAGTACAGTCTTGCGATAGACAATTACTGGCAGACCACTGGAAAGTATCAGGATCGAAGTCTAATGTTGGCTGAGCTGCTTCCAGTATGGATTCCGTATTTAAATGGGGATCATTATAGGCTTCTGGCAACCCTTCAACACGAACGGTGCCATACACTTCCCGTTCACCCTCCAGAAAACTAAGCACATCAAACTGAACAGCATTACTTACATTAAATTCAACACTAGCAGAAAAAGATTCGCCTATTGCAGGAGAAAACACCCCACTCAAATAAAAACGAGAAAGGCTAATCACCTGCCCCATAAAAGACGCACCGGGGTTCAACCTAAGCATTTCCAGATCAATATCGCCGTCAAATTGCGCGGCATCTACGATGATTACCACCCCGCCATTCAAGCTTAGTGTTTCAATATTTTCCGCAGCTTGATCTTCGCTTACGCGGTCATCCAGAATGATATCGACTTCACTCACAAAGGCAACAGCTAGCTCTACCCCTTCAAATATCACGGTAGTGGTTTCATCACCAATAGTACCTGACAAACTCAGACTGTCACTCAACGCAACGAGCGATCGAACCTCGTTTTCCTCAATCCCCAAATCATCTACAGTAATGCTAGTCGCTAAAAACACATCCAAATTTACTGGTTCAGAACCCAAACTACCACTCAACGCCAACGCAAGACCAAGTGGTGTAGATTCTATAGTTGTTGTAACAGTCCCTATGGATGTATCGCCATCCATTATTTCAGTTTGATATGTTCCAGGGGTTTGCAACTCTTGCTCTAAATCAAAACCTCGGGAATCCAGATCCAATATAACCTGATCTAAAACCTCACCCAACAACATTAAATTGGCAGAAGATTGGTCACTAATAATTTGTTCTATCGTATCTTTATCCAGCTCCAACGCATCAATTGGCGCCTCATAATCAGACGCAATCACATCAAGAAAGGTACGCGCATCGGTTATTAGTGCTTTAGCTTGCGCCACTTCGCTGGCATTAGCATTGGAAGCGGGCTCCGGGTTGTAACTGCCAGATTCAATTTGACTGTTCACCACCGCTACAACCTGCTGTAGATCGTCAACGGTATCTTCGAGATAACCATCAAAAGATGCCTGCGAAAAAGTTCCACTCACCGCATTCAATATTTCATAAATAGAAATAGCGTCTGCATCATCAAACTCGCCATCGGAGAAACTGTTGGCAAGCGCATTTAACTGATCTGAAATATTACCACCATTCACTAGCAAATCAGCCAGGCCTGCACTGAATAGCGCCAACTGTTTAGCGTTATCGCTTGCAGCAGCCAATGCACTCGTATTGGTGATATCAATTATGGCGGTTTCCAGAACGTTAACACCCACCAACTGATTTAATTCGCTCACCGCATTTAGTATTGCAGCACGGTCAACTTGAGGCTGCGCCAATACTCTAGCAGCAACCATGTGGGTTAAAGGCGAAATGGGTG
>JBFKSL010000255.1:0-6560 GCA_041626995.1 Ketobacter sp.
GCCACGTATTTTAAACAACGCTTCCAAACCAAAGCGTTCTTCTAAAGCGATGCCCAACGGGGAGGCCGCCCATAGTCCAAAACAGGCTATTAATATTAGGGGTAGTAGGTAGGCGGTTAAACGTTTTCTAACGCTTGGCATGGGTCAGACGGGGGCAAACACCCCCGCCTATTTCATTTTAGTGTACGTGTCCGTGGGCAATTTCTTCTTCTGTGGCTTCGCGTACAGTTTCGATGCTCACAGAGAAGTTCAAACGAACACCGGCAAGTTCGTGGTTACCATCAATAGTAACCTGCTCGTCTTCCACCGCAATGATGCGCACAGGCACAGGCCCTTGTGGAGTTTGAGCTTGGAACTGCATACCCACTTCCAGTTGATCCACGCCTTCAAATGCACTCTTGGGCACTTGTTGAATCAATTGATCATGGCGCACGCCATAGCCGTTTTCGGGCTCTACGGTCACATCCAGCTTTTCGCCAATAGATTTGCCTTCTAATTCGCTCTCCAAGCCTGGAATGATGTTGCCATAACCTTGCAGAAACTGCAGCGGCTCACGGCCTTCTGAAGTGTCCAGGATTTCCCCTTCGTCATTGCGTAGGGTGTAATGCATGGCAACTACCCGACCTTTTTGGATTTCCATCTTCATTCCTCGTTTTGTATGAATTAATCACGACGCCTGAAGAAACCCACTAAGTTAACTCAAACCCCGAAACTGTATACGGCCCATGCCGCATGAGGGAGAGTGTAACGTGGTGAGGGGTTAGACACAAAACGACTGTATGGTTTGGTAAGAACGCTGATAATGATAGTGAATTTGGTCTGGGTCATACCGGTGTTGCAGCTGTATTGGGCAGGCCTGACGGGCCACGCAGGTATTTTGACATGATGATTCCGGTTGTAAGCGGTGATCAACACACAGGGTAAGCATACGCCCGGCATCACTAAGGGCCTGACCAGGACAAGCCGTAATACAGGGCTTATCCATACAGCTATCACAGGGAGATGGCTGCTGTACCTTTTCTGTGGGCTCCAGCCCCCCCTCCACCAGCAACACCACTCGATAGGCATACCATAACCCCCAGGTGGCGTTAATGCCCACTTTAAGAGGCGAGCTATGGTGCCAGCCCGCCAACACACCCAATTGCTGTAAGCCAACAGGGTTCGGCCCCGGATAAAGTACGTGATAGCTGAGTTCAGGCCAGCGTTGTTGCATAAAATGGTCAGCCACTTCGATGCTGTAATCGTCAATTGGATTGCTAGACCTCTCGGTCGTATGGCGGGTTTGATTCATAAAGCCCTGCCAAAAGCGTTTTCCCCCATGACCTAACATTAATAGTGAATAATGTTTGTTATCGCTCATCAGTTCCTGAGGAAGCGTTTCCCGCACAGATTGAGGCAGCTGGTGAACGGAGAAAACCGCTTGCAGATTAAAGCCTAAGTCGGTGAGCAATGGGCTGCGCAATTGATCATAAGGGTTCTGTTCTGTCATAAATTTTTCACAATATCCTGGGTTGTGTTCCATTTGGGAACTTTAGGTTGAACCGGGTCACTGAGATTTACCTAGGCCGTCTAAGAAACGTTGACATTCTATTCCAGACGTATATGCTGACTATAGCTAGAACGCACGGCAAGTATTTATGTTCAACCATTACGAAGTCCCATCTGTAGAACCTCGTCCTGTTAATCATAAGCTACACCAATGTTTCTCAGCTATACCCGCCAACATGGCAATTGTTTAATTTTGATAGGATATAACTATGTCAACAACTACTGGTACCGTGAAATGGTTCAACGACGCTAAGGGCTTCGGATTTATTGAACAGGACAACGGCCCCGACGTATTCGCCCATTTCAGCGCCATTAAAGCTGAAGGTTTCAAAACCTTGGCTGAAGGCCAACGAGTTCAGTTCACTGTTACTCAAGGCCAAAAAGGTCCTCAAGCTGAGAACATTACTCTTCTCTAAGTTTTCTTAGGGTTTAGTAGCAAAAAAAGCAGGTTTTATACCTGCTTTTTTTATGCCTGCTGTTCGGGCTCTCACTACCCCATCAGCTGCTCGTAAGCCTGACGGATTTCGATAAACGTTTCCTCGTTGCCACCTTTATCCGGGTGATGCTGCGCTGCAAGCACTCGGTAGCGCCTCTTAATTTCTTCTTCACCGGCATGTTCATCCAAACCCAACACATCACGGGCTTGCTGTGCGTATTGTGGGTTATGAAAACGTTGCCAAAAGCTGTCTAACAATTGCAGTACGTCCTGCTCATCCGTTTCGTGGAAATTGCTCCAATCCAAAAAATAGTCGCGAACAGGGTCGGAGGTTTCCACCTGTTGATTATCTTCTTGGGAAGAACCTGTTGCCTGGATGCGAACGTTTAACGCTGACACTAAAAGGTAAACGCCCTCTTCCTGCCACAAACTGAGTTGCAGTTGGTACAAGCCATTCATCAATAGAAAGTTTTTTCGGAACAGTTGCAGTTGTGGTTGATCACTTAGGGATTCGAGGTCAACGAAGGCGTTGTGATCAGCTAACTGTTGCAGAATGTCATGGGCACTGAGCCCTTCGCCTCCAGACACGCTGCTTTGCCGCAGAATGCCCAGAAGCGCAGGGATCAGAGGATTACGCATAAGCGCTAGCCTTGGGGGCGCATATGAGGGAACAAAATGACATCACGAATGGAAGGCGAATCAGTAAATAGCATCACCAAACGATCGATACCAATGCCTTCCCCTGCCGTGGGAGGCATACCGTATTCAAGAGCGGCAATATAGTCTGCATCAAAGTGCATGGCTTCATCATCACCGGCGTCTTTTTCTTCCACTTGTTTTTGGAAGCGCTCTGCCTGATCTTCAGGATCGTTCAGCTCCGAGAAACCGTTTGCGATTTCGCGGCCACCAACGAAGAATTCAAAGCGGTCTGTCACGAAGGGGTCGTCATCGCTACGGCGCGCTAATGGCGACACTTCTGTGGGGTATTCCGTAATGAAAGTAGGATCTTTTAAACGGTGTTCTACGGTTTTTTCGAAGATTTCAATTTGCAGTTTACCAAGGCCGTAGCTGTCTTTTACTGGAATTTCTAACTTGTCACAGACTGCCGTGGCGGCTTCCACAGAGTTGAGATCTTCGGCGGAAAGTTCTGGGTTATAGTGCAGAATGGAATTGAAAACCGACATACGCTTGAAGGGTGAACCAAAATCGTAGGTTTCACCTTGATATTCCACATCGGTTTTACCCAAGACATCCAGGGCTATGGTGCGCAGCATGTCTTCGGTCAAATCCATCAGGTCTTTGTAATCGGCATAGGCCTGATAAAACTCCACCATGGTGAATTCAGGGTTATGGCGAGTGGAAAGGCCTTCGTTACGGAAGTTACGGTTGATTTCAAACACACGTTCAAAGCCACCTACCACCAAGCGTTTCAGATATAACTCTGGAGCAATTCGCAGAAACAGCTCCATATCCAGGGAGTTATGGAAGGTAGAGAAAGGCCGCGCTGTGGCACCACCAGGAATCACCTGCATCATGGGGGTTTCCACTTCCATATAGCCACGAGTGCTCAGGAACTGGCGAATGCCCTCCACTACCGCACTACGAATGCGGAAAGTCTCGCGCACCTCTTCGTTTACGATCAAATCAACATAGCGCTGACGATAACGCAATTCCTGATCGGCCAGGCCCTTATGCTTATCAGGCAGTGGGCGCAGGGATTTTACCAGGTGTTCGCATTCTTCAATGTGAACATACAAATCGCCTTTACCGGATTTTTGCAACGTTCCAGCCACACCGACGATGTCACCCAAATCCCAGGTTTTGATATCCGCCAGCACATCTTTTTCCAGACCTTTGCGATCAACATACAGTTGAATGCGACCTGTCATATCCTGAATCACGATAAAAGCGCCACGGTTTAACATCACGCGACCGGCTACTTTAACTTTGTGGCCCAACTCTTCCAGTTCCGGTTTGGTTTTTTCGCCATATTCTGCCTGCAAATCAGCACAATAGTCTTCACGACGAAAAGCGTTGGGGAAGGCATTGCCTTTTTCCCGTTTAGCAGCCAGTTTGGCTCGACGCTCGGCTATGAGTTTGTTTTCATCTTGTTCGGGCTGTTGCTGCTTATCTGTCATGTTTTGCTCACTTATTACAAACCAGCTTTCAAACTGGCTTCTATAAACTGATCCAAATCCCCATCCAACACGGCGTTGGGGTTGGTACTTTCCACGTTGGTGCGCAAATCTTTAATGCGCGACTGATCCAATACATAAGATCGGATCTGACTGCCCCAGCCAATATCAGACTTGGCATCTTCCATGGCCTGCTTCTCGGCATTTTGCTTCTGGATCTCCAATTCATACAACTTCGCACGAAGTTGCTTCATGGCTTGATCCTTATTCTTGTGCTGAGAACGGTCATTCTGACATTGTGTCACAACACCGGTCGGTAAGTGGGTAATCCGCACAGCGGATTCCGTTCGGTTAACGTGCTGACCACCTGCCCCACTGGCACGGTACACATCAATTCGAAGATCCGCCGGGTTGATTTCAATATCGATGTTGTCATCAATCTCCGGCGATACAAATACCGAAGCGAACGAGGTATGGCGACGGTTACCAGAATCGAATGGTGACTTACGTACCAACCGATGTACACCGGTTTCTGTTTTTAACCAACCGAAGGCGTACTCGCCCTCAAACAAAATGGTGGCACTTTTAATACCCGCCACCTCACCATCGGACACCTCAATCAGCTCGGTTTTAAACCCGGCTCGCTCACCCCAACGCAAATACATGCGCAGTAGCATATTGGCCCAGTCCTGAGCTTCTGTGCCACCGGATCCGGCTTGAATATCCAAATAGCAACTGTTTGCATCCATCTGACCGGAGAACATTCTAAGAAACTCCAGACGGGAAACGTCTGCTTCCACCTTGTCCAGCTCGGCTTCCACTTCCTGTACGGAGTCTTCGTCGTTTTCCTCCACAGCCATATCCAGCAGCTCTGCCAAATCAGACACGCTGGACGCTATGCTCTTCAAAGTGGAAACGGTGTTATCAAGGGAAACCCGCTCTTTACCCAGCTCCTGGGCACGCTCAGGGTCATTCCAGATGGCGGGGTCTTCTAACTCGCGATTGACTTCATCCAGGCGTTCACACTTGGTATCGAAGTCAAAGATACCCCCTCAACGCGTCTCCGCGCGCCTGAAGGTCTTTGATTTTATTAACAATTGGATTGATTTCCATGGGAATGCTGTATCCGGCAAATTCGAAAGCCGCGTATTTTACCGATCAACGGTGCCAGTATCCAGCATTCCATCGGCTGGGGGAATATTGGAGGCAGATACATCTGGCAAATCAACCCCGCCCAAGTGCCTCACCAGCAGATTGATCAATAGCTCAAAATCAACAGGCTTGCCGAGATGATCGGTCATGCCTGCAGCCTCCGCCTTGCCCCGGTGCTCACTCAAAACATGAGCCGTTAGCGCCAGCACTGGCAGTTCGTGCAGGTTATTGTCAGCCTCAAACTTACGTAATTTTTGCGTGGCAGTATAACCATCCATCACCGGCATTTCACAATCCATCAATATCAGCTGCGCCCGACCGTGATTCTCCATTAACAGATTTAGGGCTTGCTCGCCATTTTCGGCCTGCTCAAAGGTTATTCCAAGCTTTTTAAGATAACCGGAAATAACCATCTTATTCACAAGATTATCCTCCACCACCAAAACTCGTTTTGCTTCTAGCAGTTCTCGAGCTTGAACAAGATCAATGGATTGTCTTGGTTTCTCTGTAGAGGGTACTGACGCAACTGTGAACGCAAACTTTATGGTGAACCAAAAAGTACTGCCTTCTTCAGGCTGACTGTTAACACCAATTTGCCCGCCCATCATATGAATTAAATTTTGAGATATGGATAAACCCAAACCTGTGCCACCAAATTTACGAGTGGTAGATGAGTCTGCCTGGGTAAAGGCCTCAAACAACTGTGCTTTGATGTCATTACTTATTCCAATGCCGGTATCTTTCACAGAAAAACGAAGCGTTCCAGAATCCATGGACTCCTGGCTTTGATCCAGCTCCACAGCGAGCTCGATATAGCCTTTATCGGTAAATTTTAAGGCGTTACCCATAAGGTTCAACAACACCTGGCGTAACCGGGTTGGATCAGCCTGAATACTTTCGGGAACGTCTGAATTCATTTTTAATCGCAAAGCCAACTGTTTGCTTTCCGCACCAGCCTGAAGTATTGCGATGCATTCTTCGCATAATGATTTTAAATTGAAATCTATGCTTTCAAGATCCATTTTACCGGCAGCGATCTTAGAATAATCCAATACATCATTTATTACACACAACAATGCATTGCCTGAACTGGTTATTACGTTTAAATATTTTCTTTGCTCCTCATCCAATTTTGTTGAACCCAATAAATCAGCCATACCTAGCACGCCATTCATTGGCGTTCGAATTTCATGACTCATCGTGGCCAAAAACTCGCCTTTGGCTTTGCTTTCTGCTTCCGCAGTTAACAACTTTTGCTGCGCTCTTAACTCTTCCACTTTGGCATCAAA
>JBFKSL010000256.1:0-6549 GCA_041626995.1 Ketobacter sp.
TAATCTGTAATCAGTTTGGCGTCCAGCTCTTCGCCTTCACGTACTTGCCCCGCTTGGTCTAAAACATTTTCACTCATGTAGTCACTCCATCAAAAACTTGCAAACTAAAAAACAACACAAGGCCAGAGCCGCTAAGCCCTGGCCTTTATCCCTCGCAGACGGTGCTATTTGTATTTGTTGATCTCAATACGTGCAATCAACTTACGGTGCACCTCATCTGGGCCATCGGCCAATCGAAGTACGCGAGCATAGCCGTAAAGTGCTGCTAATGGGAAGTCATTAGATACACCAGCTCCACCATGGATTTGAATGGCCGCATCCATCACTTTTTGTGCAACATTTGGTGCAACCACTTTAATGGCGGAAATTTCGGTCATGGCCTGGAAAACACCCACAGTATCCATAAGGTAAGCTGCTTTCATAGTTAGCAGCCGTGCCATGTCGATTTCAATGCGGGCGTTGGCGATTATGTCCTTATTTCCGCCTAAATCGGTCAGGTTTTTGTGGAAAGCGGTGCGACTCATGGCGCGATTGATCAATAATTTCAATCCGCGCTCGGAAGCACCGATGGCGCGCATGCAGTGATGAATGCGGCCTGGGCCTAATCGGCCTTGTGCAATTTCAAACCCGCGGCCGGGGCCGGCAATAATATTTTCCACCGGAACACGAACATTTGTGAAAGAAACTTCACCATGGCCTTCTGGCGCATCATAGCGGTTGAAAACCGGTAGCATGCGTTCGATTTTCACTCCGGGGGTGTCCAGAGGTACCAATACCATGGAGTGTTGAGCATGGCGGGGCGCTTCTGGATCGGTTACACCCATGAAAATGCCCACTTTGCATTCGGGGTGGCCAACGCCGGAACTCCACCATTTGCGGCCATTGATTACCACTTCGTCGCCTTCCACTACGCAGGTGGCTTCCATATTGGTGGCATCCGAAGAGGCCACATCTGGCTCGGTCATAAAAAATACGGAGCGGATGGTGCCTTCCAATAGCGGCTCAAGCCATTGTTTCTTCTGCGCTTCAGAGCCGTATTTATACAGTACCTCCATATTGCCAGTGTCTGGGGCGCTACAATTGAAGGCTTCTGAGGCAAAGGGTATGTGGCCCATGATCTCGGCCAAAGGCGCATAATCGCAGTTGGTAAGGCCTGCACCATAGTCGGGGTCTGGCAAGAACAGATTCCACAATCCTTCTGCTTTGGCTTTTTCCTTCCATTCTTCCATCAAGGCAGGAACCTGCCATTTGGTCCAGTCGCCGTTGGCTTCATCTAGCTGGGAGTAATACTTTTCTTCATTGGGAGCAATGTGCTCATCCATAAAGGCTTGAACGCGTTGCATTAATTCCTGTGCGCGAGGGGAGTGTGAAAAGTCCATGGGGTTCTCCTTAGTGGGCCAGTTGCATAAAGAGTAAAAGAGTCTGCATAATAAAGCCAATGAATAGTAGGAATTCTAAGATATAAATATTATGCATATTGGGCGCGTTGATCTGAATTTGTTCGTGGTGTTTGATGCTATCTATTCGGAAGGCTCTATCACCCGAGCGGCTGCCAAGTTGAATTTAACCCAGCCTGCTGTCAGCCATGCATTATCGAGATTGCGCGAGGTGTATGGAGATCCTTTGTTTGTGCGCAGTGGCAATCGTATGATGCCTTCACCCATGGCGCGTTCTATTGTGCAGTCGGTGCGGGATGCTTTGGTTCAGCTGCAAACCACGCTTACCGCACCGCAGGCCTTTGATCCTGCGGTAAACCAAAAGCAGGTGACGCTGAGCATGCGTGATGTGGTTGAGTCGGTGTTACTGCCTGAATTGGTGGTGCAGTTAGAGGGCCTGGCGCCGCTGATGCAGGTGACCAGTGTGCGTGCTCAGCGCAGGGAAATGGAATCGGAACTGGCCAGTGGCCGATTGGATCTGGCCTTTGATGTGCTGTTGCCAGTGGGGCCAGCCATTCGTCATCAAATGTTAATGGAAGATAAGTTTGTGGTGGTATCCCGCAAGCGGCATCCGTTATTGCGTGGTGGTTTAACGATCGAGAAATATTTGTCGTTGCGCCATGTGATTGTTTCTTCCCGTCGCAGTGGACCAGCGGTGGAAGATTTTGAATTAGGTCGATTGGGTTATCACCGCAGTATAGGCATGCGTTGTCAGAATTATTTTGTGGCTTGGAAAACCATTGCTGATTCGCAAATGCTGCTCACCGTTCCAGAGAATTATGCGTTACGAAATCAGAAATATCACAACCTGAAAATATGGCCCATGCCGGTGGAGTTACGGCCGCTGGCCAGTTACATGTACTGGCACGAATCTGTGGAGGACGACCCAGCCAATCTGTGGTTACGGCAGCAGATTTTGCAGTTGCATCGGGAACATTTTGTTGGGTGATTTTTCGTTGTTTTAAATAATTTATGCCACCAAATATCTTCGTAATTATTCTTGTTTTAGTAGAAGTGCTTCTTGTGCGTTTAATTGGTTTATTAATGCGCTTTATTTGATTCTCACCGATCGCTCTGACAAAAGCGCATTAGAGTGCACAATCAAAAAATCTGTCGCGACTTGCCGGTCGTGTTTTTCAATTCAGTGCCTGAAATATGATATATCTTCTCGCCACTTCGTTGTTTATTTTAAATTCAGAATCATAAAAAATTTAATAAGGTAGTAAGTTGTGCGAATTTTTATAGCCCTGTTTTTTACGTTCTTATTAGTTGGTTGTGACGTTAGTGTCAGTGTTTTCGATGAAGAAAAAGCCTGGCCCAGTTACGTGGTTGTTTCCCCCTACGCCGGTAGCACCACTCCTGTGGTCGATTTAAACGGCAACAAAGTTCACACGTACCCATGCCCAGGGTTTCCCGCCAAAGTACTAACTGACGGTTCCGTGATTTGTAATAACCTGAAATTGGGTCGCCTCTCCGTTCCCGAGTTACGTCAGGTATCGAAGGAGGGTGAATTACTGTGGAGTTTTCGAGATTGGTTTCGAGATTCCGCCCGGCAGCACCATGATTATCAAGTGGGTGGCAACCCCGTTGGTTACTATGTTCCAGGTATGGATCTAATCGGCCCTGCTCAGGGCGCCAATATGTTGATTCTGGGGCACACTGAAGTTTCACGGCAAGAGCAAGATATTAATTGGCGGCGTTTACAAGATAATGTGCTCTACGAAATTGACCCTGATGGCAATGTGGTGTGGGAATGGCATGCCAGCGACCATATTGAAGAAATGGGCTTCTCGGAAAGCGCACTCGCAGGCATTTATTCCAGCACCGCTCGTGACTGGCTGCACATGAATACGGCTTCTTACATTGGCCCCAATAAGTGGTACGACGAATTGGGTGATCAGCGTTTTCATCCAGACAACATAATGGTGGGGTCGGCACGCACTAATTGGATTGGTATTATTGAAAAAAGCACCGGCAGCATTGTATGGCGAATGGGGCCCGATTTCTCCGAAGGCAATCCTGGCCACGAATTTGGTGGTTTTGGTTTTTCCCATCATGCCCATATTATTCCTCAAGGTCTGCCCGGAGCAGGCAATCTACTGATCTTTGACAACGGTCGTCACGCGGGGCATGGCGATCAGTTTCGACCCATTCGCTTCAACTCGCGAGTGCTTGAAATCAATCCCATCGATTATTCTGTGGTGTGGGAAATGGAAGAGAGCATTCAAAGCTTAATTATGAGTTCAGTGCAGCGCCTTCCAAATGGCAATACGTTTATTGCTGAAGGCGTATCAGGCATCATGCTTGAAGTGACCTCCGAGAAAGAAGTTGTATGGAAAGCAAACGGGCCCATGCTCTATCGAGCCTACCGCATTCCGAAGGAGTGGATGGATGATGAGGCTGAAGGTTCTAGGGATTAGAACCCTTTCTCACAACTACAAAATTCCCAGTGAAACCTGTTCAGATATATGCAAATATGGCCGCCGAAAATAACAATTTAATTCGGGGGACTTATGGGGTTTATAAAATTAATTTCACTTATTGTTCTATCTATCAGCATGATTGCCTGTGGAGGCGGAGGTAGCTCTGGTTCTGATAGAGGCAGTGATCGTGACACGGATAATAGTGTAGAAACACCGGACACTGATCCGCAACCAGACTCTCCTGTTGTGGTAAGCAACTTTGCATTCTTTCCCGTTGTTCGGGGTGCTACCTGGTATTACAGCAATGGCGATGAGGTGACTTTCGGTGCAAATAAACTGGTAGCGGGTGAAACCATCGCACCGCTTGTGCATAGCTCACCAGGCTGGGCTGCTGAAGAGTATCTCTTTAGCGATGAAGGACGCCTCTATTTTGCCGGCTTGTTTCTAAATGCGTTGGATTTAACAGCGTTGGGCTTGGGAGAGGTTTCAGGTGAAGTGGCGTTCTCGTTACCGTGGCGAATTTATACGCCTGCCACTGACAGCGGTTCTGGTGGTATTTTACCGGTTGTGCGCGGTGCGGTGCTGACTACTGTACCTCAGTCTCAAGAAATCGGTTTGGATTTAACGCTACGTTCAAGCGTCTCGGACAAAGAAGCAGTGTATGTTCCGCAATTTGGTGATGTGCCCAGCGTTCGCCTTGATCTAGAGCTTGGTATTTTGTTAGTGGGCAGTATTCACACCAGTATTTGGGTGTCTCCAGGCCTAGGTATTGTTGCTCGGCAAAATGGTGACAACGTGCCAGAAAATACTAACCCTGTTTTTACATTGGATCACGTAACCGGTCTGCAAGCCCCTGTGATTTTTATATTCAATCAAGGTGATGGCCTTGCGCAAACTCCAAAGCAACTTATTTGGGATGGCAGCCTCATCACCGATAATCAATGGCAAGTGAGCATCGATTACGCAACTGAAGAGTCAGATTGGCTTAATGTGGAATTCGATAGTTCGGGAACCTGGCGTGCAAGTTTGGTTGGCGGTGAATTGCCAGAAGGTTTGCATGCAGCAACAGTGGCCTTAACCCAGGGAAATGAAACTCGTGAACTGGTTATTTCGGTGCTGGTTCAGTAGCAAACGTGGAAGTGTTTTTTAGCCCGGTAGCAGCTTAATGGCTACCGGGTGAATGCATCTTATCTTTGATGCGTTCAATCAAGCCTTTAATTTCTTTTACCACTTCATCTTTAAAAACCGCAAGCGCCTGAACTTCTTTATCGGTTTCGTTCAAGTAGTCTTCCAAGTGATTGACTTCTTGGTGTTGCTCTTGCTCACGTAATTGTCTGGCAGATTCTTCCAGTTCATGAAGAAGGTTTTTCACCTCTTCAATGCGGTTTTCCAGGGCAATCAGTTGGTCGCTTTTAATCTCGCTCATTGTATCGGTCTTCTAGCTAAAAAAGATCATGGTAGCTGGGAACACAAAAAACAGCAGCACCACATACAACAGGGCAATGGTTTTTCTTTCGGCAGCAACTCCAGCCAAACGTTCAGCCATGGTGGGAGGAATGTTACGTAAAAATGGTATGCCATAAATGAGCACAACGGCAAACACGTTATACAGTAAGTGCACCAACGCAACTTGCAATGCAAAAACCGCGAATTCACCGCTGACTGCGGTTGAGGCTAGCAGAGCGGTAATGCAGGTACCGATATTGGCCCCTAACGTGAAAGGGTAGATTTCTTTCATTTTAAAAATGCCAGAGCCCACCAAAGGCACCACCAAGCTGGTGGTAGTAGAGGAAGATTGCACCAACACTGTAACCACGGTGCCCGACGAAATGCCACTCACCGGACCTCTACCAATAGCCGTGTGAAGAATGTTTTTAGCTCGGCCGACCATAAGTTGCTTCAGGGTCTTGCCAATCATGGTGATGGCAAAAAAGATAATGCCAATACCCAATAAAATCATAACCACACCGGGCACCCAGCTGGCACTGGAAATAACAGCTAAGCCGTCGGCTACATTCGAAATGATGGGCTTGGTGATCGGCTTGATAAAATTCAGGCTCTTCAGGCTAAGAGAGTCACCACCCACCAGCAAGTTGCTTAACATTCCGCTTAGCTTTTCTAGCATGCCAAATGCGATTTCCAGCGGCAGAAAGATCAGAACGCCCATAACATTAAAGAAATCGTGCACGGTGGCAGCAGAGAAGGCGCGCCTGAATTCCTCTTTATCACGAACATGGCCTAAGCTGACTAGGGTATTGGTGATGGTTGTGCCTATATTGGCACCCATAATCATGGGAATAGCGGTGGCGACTGGCAGGCCCCCAGCCACAAGCCCTACTATGATAGAGGTAACGGTGCTGGAAGATTGGATCAGGGCGGTACAGATGGTACCAATGAGTAGCCCCAAGAAGGGATTGGAAGCGAATTCGAACAGCTCTTTAGCATGGACGCCGGTGGCAGATTTAAACCCCGAACCAATAAAGCCTACAGCCAGTAACACCATGTATACCAGAGCAACACAGAATAGCCACTGAAGCATTTGATTTTGTTTTTGGGGGGAAGATGTGCTTGCTAGGGTAGGATCGAATTGTGAGGTCATAATCTTTTCGCTAGCTGATCGAATAAAATTCGCGTGACTATACCATGACTGGCAGAGAGTGAAAGAAAAATAGCCGTGTTAAAATGAGATA
>JBFKSL010000257.1:0-6530 GCA_041626995.1 Ketobacter sp.
AAACGCTGATGGATCTTTCGATTGAGAAAGATGGCGAGATCATCATTGAGGAAAAACTGACTCAGCAGGATATTGCTAATCGCATTGGCTCCTCCCGCGAGATGGTAGCGCGTATTTTGAAAGATCTGGCTACCGGCGGTTATATCGAGATTGAGAAGAAGCAATTTCGTTTGTTAAAGAAATTGCCTGAGAGCTATTAATTTCTCGTTGTACTGCAAGCCCTCTGCCGAAGCGGCTTAATAGAAAAGATGCTGTTTGAACAAACCAAACAGCATCTTTTTTTGTTAACGAGCCGTTAAACCAAACGTGGAAAACTCATGTTGAAGGAACTCTGGTTTGGTTGTATCAATCACCAATGTGGACATCACCATACGCTGCCCCTTCGACCAGGTGTTATGAGCATGATCTGATTTATGCCCGGTTTAAAAAGGCAGTTATTGGAATGGCTTGAGCAACAAGGCTACTAGGGCTGTTTTGCACGAAATTCTTCGCGAATATTTTCTGAATTGGCTCCAACCTCTGGTACATCTCTCCAACGTTGACTTCCTTCACTGGTTTGAATCGGCGAAGCCACCAATTTAACGGCACCCGCTGGGGTTTCCACTTCGGCTCTGCGCAATTGTGGGCGCGCACTTAAATCCTCAACAGTATTTAACAAGCCAAACGCCACCTGAGCCTTTTCCAGACGTTGCACTAACTCTGCTTGAGTCAAGTTAGCAAAAACAGCGTCGATAATATCATTCAGTTTCTGCCGATTCTCAACTCGGCTTTCGTTGTTATCAAACCGAGCATCGGTGGCCACTTGTGGCTGCTGTAATGCATGCTCACAAAATCCCAACCATTCCCTTTCGTTTTGAATCGAAAGCACAACTTTGTGGCCATCTCCCGCTGCGTAAGCACCATAGGGTGCAATGGATGGATGATTTAAGCCCACACGCTGCGGTGCTTTACCACCATATTCGGAATGCAGCAACGGCACCGTCATCCAATCCGCCATGCCATCGAATAACGAAACTTTAATACCCTGGCCCAAACCGGTTTTTTCCCGTTGATACAATGCCTGCAAAATTCCCGCCCAGGCGTGCATGCCAGCTGCAATATCACAAACCGAAACGCCAACACGCCCAGGCGCTTCGGGTGAGCCGGTGATCTCCGCCAAACCGGTTTCTGCCTGCACCAGCAAATCGTAGGCTTTTCGTTTTGCGTAATCACCCTCTTCGCCATAGCCAGAAATATCACAGGTGATTAACCTGGGAAAACGCTCACGCAATTTTGCAGAATCAAACCCAGCCCGGGCTGCCGCCCCTGGCGCCAAGTTTTGAATAAACACATCCGCCTGGGAAAGAATGTTATCCATCAACTCGGCATCGTCGGCATCTTTAATGTTCAGCACCAAGGATTCTTTGCCCCGGTTCAACCACACAAAATAGGCACTTAGGCCATTCACCACCGAGTCATAACGGCGGGCGAAATCCCCTTCGGGCCGTTCAATTTTAATCACTCGTGCGCCAGCATCGGCCAAGCGTGAAGACACATAGGGTGCTGCCACCGCCTGCTCCAAAGCCACTACTAAAATACCATCTAAAGTTTGTTTCATTTGTTGCATAGATTAACGTTTGTTTCGCTTTAACGACGGCAAAGGTTCGTGCCCATCAACCATTGCCAAATATAGAAAGGCACCTTGGCCAACACTAAGACACCAATCATCATGTTGCAAAATACCTGAGCCCATAGGAAGGCCAACTTGCGGCCACATAGGTTGTTGTTTGGCTACTGAGGTCAAAGAAGGCCAGCCCTGCTCTTCTTCATGAACAGCAACAAACGCTGGGTACCAGTTCAAGTAGGTTTGCGCAGACACATCAGCTGCGGGAAGCTCAGGATCACATCCCCGCGCCATATGAATGGCTCCGGCAGACACACCAATGATTAACTCACTATGTTGATAACAATCATTCAACCAGGCCAATACCTTAGGTTGCTGTAACCACTGCCAACCTTTACTTACGTTGCCACCGGCGAGCACAACGATATCTACCGTATATTCCGGCAACTGTTCAACTTCCGTCACCCTCATGGCTCTGACCCTTTGCCCCAGCAATACGTCGACCCCCTGGCATGCCAGCTCAAAAAATTCTTCAGCATGATTATTGGCAGCACCCAAATACACCAACAACGGCCTATCATCAAAGCGCCCATCAAAAAACTCATGCAATTCTGGCGCAGCATCTTTTCGAAACAATAACTGACTGTCTGCCAACAAAAGCAAATCCGCACTCATAGTTGAAACCCTGTATCTTCACGCCACACGCATTTGGGCTCTACCGCGCTATGACAAACATGACCCCGCTGCCGCTCTTTTGGGTAGCCCATGCAATGGGAAAAATAGGTAATACCATCATAAGTGCGAACACGATTACGATGCTGATGACCATAGACATGCAGCGTGCTGCCAAGCTGACGAATCTGCTGCTCAATACGCAACGAACCAGCCACTCGGGTAAAGTTAAACTCAGGTAAAGGATCATGCTTGGTGGCCAGCTTCACCGCCTCTTCAATGGGTTTATGAAAAACCAATTCCTGGCGAGGAAGAAAGTGACTAAAGCTGATAACAGGATCTTCATACTCACGCTGCAAATGCGCTTCATTCTGCTCTGCAAACCATTGGGCGAGATTTTGCTTCATATCGTCGGGCCAGCTGGCGTGGAAAAAATCTCCCCACATGTCATCGGTGCGATCTTCCGCATAATCCTTATGGTAATAAAGCGTTGTGTCTGGCTGATCTTTATCATCGTACCAGGACAGCAACGGCACCAACCAAACTTTTTGATAATGCCCCATCTGCACCGGCTCGGTTTTCACACCGCTGCTTTCACATAACGCCTGAATAGCATGAAACTTTTGTAATGAATCCTGATGTTGGCTGCGCCGTATCCACATTTCGTGGTTACCAGGTACAAACAGTACATGACGAAACTTTGGCACTAATGCCTGGAACAGGGCTTGCAACCGATCCATGCGATCAGTGGCATCTCCAGCAATTATCAAAGCATCACAGTGGTAGCCCTGATTCGCAAAGGCCACCAGTTCATCAAAATTTTGTTGGTAATCGATGTGTATGTCGGAAATAACCCAAACACGGGCGGGAATCATGGGAATACTGTCTTGTCTAAACTTTAAATCAAAGGTAAGAGCCTAGGTTACCGGGTTTGCAATGAAAAGTCCGCTGAAATACTATCGATTGATTATACCATGAAGGATTCAGAGCGAGTTTATGACCAGTTTTACTGACCCCAAGCAACAACAGCAATGCCACCCCAGCTTCCAATGGTTACGAACCGAAGCCATTGAATCCCTTCATGTTTTAGTGTCGGAATACCGGCATAAAGAAACCGGAGCCATGCACTACCATATTGCTGCCGACAACGACGAAAATGTGTTCATGGTCGCTCTGCGCACCGTGCCCACCGACTCCACCGGTGTAGCTCACATACTTGAGCACACAGCCCTGTGTGGCAGTGAAAAGTACCCAGTGCGCGATCCCTTCTTTATGATGATTCGGCGCTCACTAAACACTTTTATGAACGCCTTCACTGCCAGCGATTGGACTGCTTACCCTTTCGCCAGCAAAAACCCGAAAGATTTCGACAATCTGCTTTCCGTTTATTTGGATGCAGTGTTTTTCTCCCGCTTGGATGAGATGGACTTCGCCCAGGAAGGTCATCGTCTGGAATTTGCCGAGCCCAACAACCCCGATTCGGAACTGGTTTATAAGGGCGTGGTGTACAACGAAATGAAGGGTGCAATGAGCTCCCCCGCCAGCGTGCTCTATGATCACCTGGGCCGCTACCTGTTCCCCACCACGACTTATCATTACAACAGTGGTGGTGACCCTGAAACCATTCCCGATTTAAGTTACGAGCAACTAAAAGCCTTCTATCAAACCCATTATCACCCCAGTAATGCCATTTTTATGACCTTTGGTGATATGCCTGCCGAGCAACATCAGGCAGCATTTCAAGAACGGGCATTGAATCGCTTTGAGGCATTGGATCGCACCATATCCGTGGGTGATGAAAAACGCTATGGCGCTCCGCTACGAGTGGACACTGCCTATGCCACCGAGCTAGAAGAAAATGACGCCGTAGAAAACAAAACTCATATTGTGATGGGCTGGCTACTGGGCGAAAGCACTGACTTGGAAAGCCAACTCAAAGCCCACCTGATGACCGATGTGTTATTGGATAACAGCGCAGCGCCATTGCGTAAACTATTAGAAACCTGTGGCTTGGGTGCCGCGCCTTCCCCGCTGTGTGGATTGGAAGATTCCAACCGTGAAATGGCTTTTATGTGCGGCTTAGAAGGCAGCTCACCGGCCAAAGCCGACGAGCTTGAAGAACAAATTCTTGCGGTATTAACCGATGTGGCAGAAAAAGGCGTAAGCCAATCACGGCTAGAAGCAGCGTTACACCAGCTGGAACTGAGCCAACGTGAAATTGGTGGCGACCACTACCCCTATGGTTTGCAATTGATGATGGGGGCCATCTCTACCGCTATGCACCGGGGTGACCCTATTGCCCTATTGAATCTAGACCCTGTGCTGGAAAAAATGCGCACCCAAATAAAGCAATCCGATTTTATTCAAAACCTGGTGAAAGAACTGCTATTGGATAATCCTCACCGCGTTCGTGTCGTGATGCGGCCCGATGAAAATTTAGAAAGTAATCGCGATCAGCAAACCAAAAAGATTCTGGCAAAAATCAAAGCCAACTTGAGTGACGAGCAAAAGCAAAACATCGTGCAACAAGCCGCAGCATTAGAACAACGGCAACAGGAACAACACGACGAATCCATTCTGCCCAAAGTGGGCCTGGAAGATGTGCCTGCAGCCATTCCCATGCCACCCTTTACCAAACACAGTTTAAAAACCGGCGACCATACATTATATGCCCGCGGCACCAACGGCTTAGTGTATCAACAGGTACTGTACAACCTACCAGAACTAAGCCGTGATCAATTGCAAATGCTTCCGCTATTCACCCGCATGATTGGGGAACTGGGTGCAGGCAACGACGATTACCTTACCATTCAAGATCGCCTTACCGAAGTGAGCGGCGGCATTTTCGGCTTTTCTGTTTTGAAAGGTGCCATTGATAACGAACAAGCGGTAAACGGTTTGCTGGCATTTTCAGGCAAAGCCCTCAAACGCAACAGCAATGCTCTTGCTGATTTAATGCATCAAATCATTGAGCAGCCCCGCTACGACGAGTTGGAACACATGCGTGAACTAGTAGCGCAGCAACGGGCGCGACTGGATCAAAGCATCACCGGGCAGGGCCACGCTTTAGCCATGATGGCGGCCAGCAGCGGCATGAATGCTGCGGCACACCTGTCTCATCAAGTTGGGGGATTGGCAGGCATTCGCGCCATTAAAGATTTGGATCAGCGCTTAAATGAAAACACAGAATTGGAAAGCCTGGGCCAACAACTACAAGCGCTATCACACACCTTAAAACAAGGCACTCGGCAGTTCCTGGTGGTAGCCGAACAAGATGCCACCGAAGCAGTCATGCAATACCAAGATGGCCTTTGGGGTGAGCAAGCCGCCAACGACGTGAAATCGTTAGAGCTTTCGCCATTGCGAGAGCAAGTACAACAGGCTTGGCTCACCAGCACACAAGTCAACTTCTGCGCCAAAGCGTTCCCCACTGTTCCCGCCGATCACCCTGATTCTCCAATCTTATCTGTGTTGGGTGGTTTTTTGCGAAACGGCTTTTTACACCGTGCCATTCGCGAACAAGGCGGTGCCTATGGTGGTGGCGCTTCCCAAGAGCCCAATATTGCCGCATTTCGTTTTTATTCTTACCGTGACCCTCGCATGGCTGAAACCCTGAATGACTTCGAACAGTCGATAGAATGGTTGCTGGGCAAAGAGCATGGCTACCAACCTTTAGAAGAAGCCATATTAGGCGTGGTCGCCAGTTTGGATAAACCAGGCTCACCAGCTGGAGAAGCCAAGCAAGCGTTTCAGAATCGATTGTTTGGTCGAGATGACGATTTCCAACAACGTTTTCGTGAAAGAGTGCTGGCCACCACCGAGCAGGATCTTAAGCGAGTTGCCACAACCTATTTGAAATCCGAGTTAGCCAGTACAGCGGTAATCACCCATAAACCTGCATGGGATGAAGCGGGTTTGAGTGGGTTTGAGGTTTTTCATGTGTAATCTAAAATCAACTTTTATACGCAATTATTTTAAGCAATATTTATGAATATCAGAGCCCTTACCCCTGTTATTGTCCTGGTCAGCTTTTTTATTTTTGGCTGCTCAGGAAAACAAACCTATCGAAGTGATTGCTCCTATCAAGTGGATGCCGCTTGGCAAGAGCTAGAAGCGGCCAAAGCCAAGGGGTTTGCAGGAACGGTGAGTTACACCAAAGCCGTTGGACTTATCTCACTGGCCAAGTCCATGCAGGCGGTTGAGAACTTTGACAACTGCGTTCGACATGCCAAGGATGCTAGGTACTACATTGGGC
>JBFKSL010000258.1:0-6521 GCA_041626995.1 Ketobacter sp.
ACGAAGAAGAGGATATAAGTGAACTGGAATTTGTACCCAGTCGCAGCAAAGGATTTATGCCCATAGAGCTTTCACAATCCGATACGGCGTTCTTTGCGGCACAAACCAGTGACCAGTGTTACCGGGAGCAAGATCAAGAGCTGGCGATGGAAGCAGACCGTATATCTATCATGGTGGAAAAACTGCGTTCCTATTTAACGCCTGTGCAATACCTGCACATTCGCTATGCAGTATGTGATGGCATGAATTCCTATGAAATTGCGGAGCGCACCGGGCACAGCGTCACCAATGTGCGCATCATGTTGCTCAATGCACGCAAGCGCATGCTTGAGCTGGTGCCGTCTCATTTGGTAAACGCCGTTCAAGAATGTCTGCACCGTAAATAAACCGTTACAGGTCATCACGGTTGAACAGCTTTCCAGAAATAGAATTTGCGGAGCACTTAATCAAGCAGGTTAAGTGCCCCTCAAGCCTGACGTTGTATGCACTGGTGGATGGAACCGAAACCTCCGCGCCAATTACTGACTTTTTTAAGCTGGCACCTGATGCGGAATACTATCCACTTTTTCTGCACACGGAATATGAAGAATGCCTTCCTAATTCCCCGTATCTAATTGAAGTAACCCAGGCCCATCAAGCCTATATCCAACAATCGGGTTGCTTCATTCAAAATGATGTGTGCTGGTTTATTTCTGGCCAATCCTTAAATGATCTCGCAGCGCATTTTCAAAGCCTCACCAGTGTGATACTACCAAACCACAACTGCGCCCTATTTCGATACTGGAGTGGCACCATTCTGCACCGCTATCTGCAATGCCTGACCTTAGATCAACACCAGTCCCTGCTACCACCCATGCAGCAACTCTTCACTCCCCATCGGGAAGCCATGGGTTGGACTCAATGGCATATAGGCACTGAGAATGTCATTAAAGACCCGCAAGATGCGCCGTGGTGGACGATACAGCAGGAGCATCTTAACCAGTTTCATGCCAGCTCGCAGGCTACTCTGGTAAATGAGGTTGTGGATCAATTCTGGCGAGGGTATCCACAATTGGCTGAACAACTATACCCAGCTGCCATTCCGGTTTACTGTGAACAAGCCATCGCCACAGCACAGTTATTAGGGTTAAATCAGATAGAATCTTTCTCTCACTTCATCTCTTTGAAGCTGACGCAAGCAGGTGAGTTCTGGAAACAGGAGCCATTTGCAGAAGTTTGGAATCGCCCCCAAACCGAGGCGGACTTTAACGCGCTTATAGAAAAGCGGGCTTAGCGGAAAGCCCGACAAAGAAATGAGAACCAGGGAAGGAGTAAATCTATTGGGACGCACTGGCTCGCTGAAGTAGATTCTTAGCTTCTACACCACACTTGCCACACTGGGTGCCAAGGCCTGTCTTATCACGCAGACATTTGTAACTTTCTGCACCAGATTTCACTGCTTGTTGAATTTGCTTATCAGTAACCGCTTTGCAGATGCATACGTACATAATGATGTTCTCCCTATGGTAGAAAGAACTCTAATACCAATAAGAATCATTGTCAATTGGAATACGTTACTATTCGAGATGTATTATTGATATGGATCAATGCCGATTAGCTCTTATCCTTTACAGGCTCAGAGTCGTCCATCTCATTGACCGAATACAAACCGGCGCTACCAAAATTAGCCGGTCCCTCTTTCCTCTCATAGCCTTCAAGCTTCTTGCGAATATCATCAGAGGTGGCAACGGCTTTATCCACCAGAACGCCCTTGGCTTTTGGCCGTTTAAAGCGTTTGAAAAATGACTTCTTCATAGTGCAAGGTTATCCAATTACTTCCTTCAACAACATTATGTTTCTATACATGACGCCTAAGCTATTTAATTTTTATAAGCCTTCTGTTTTTTAGGCGGTTTGATTATTAGGCGGAAGCGATTATGTACCAGTATCAATTGTTAGACAATAACGATACGAGCCAATTGGAGCAATATGAGAACGGCTTCACCCGCCCTTACTAAGGGGCTCAGAATGAGCCCCTGGCAACACTAACGAAGCACCAGATAAAGCGCAGCCTGACCACGCACCACACGCAAGAGCAATTGTTTAGAATCGCCTGACACGGCTTTCTTTAAATCGCCTACATTTTCTACGCGCCGCTTGTTCACACTGGTAATCACATCCCCTGCGCGCAAACCCGATGACACAGCCATGGAACCCGGTTCTAAAGATTCCACTAATACACCTTTAGGGTCACGGCTATCTGTTAGCTTGGCACCCTCTAAAAACTTGTGCATATGTTTAGAAGCAACGATTCTAGAGTCTGGCTCACCGATCTTGGCGATGACGGTTTTTGATTTTCCGTCACGAACAACTTTGATTTTTACCTTATCGCCTACCGCATGCACGCCCACAGCATTACGTAGCTGAGCGGCATTGGTCATGGCCTTGCCGTCAAACTCCACGATGACATCTTCCACTTTGATGCCCGCTTTATCCGCAGCAGAACCTTCTTGCACTTCGGCCACAACGACACCTTTTTGACCTTTCATATCAAATGCTTCTGCTAAGTCTGGCGTCAGGTCCTGAATAATCACGCCCAACTGTCCACGCTTAACCTCACCATGCTCCAAAATCTGATCCAAACTGTGTCGCGCCATATTCGTGGGTATCGCAAAACCAATTCCAACGTTGCCCCCCGCTGGCGCAATAATTGCGGTATTTATGCCGACCAGTTCGCCATTCAGGTTTACCAAAGCACCACCAGAATTACCTGGATTAATGGAAGCATCGGTTTGAATAAAGTTTTCATAACCTTCAATGCCCAAACCCGTTCGCCCAATTGCACTTACCACTCCTGTAGTAACGGTTTGCCCTAAGCCAAAAGGGTTACCAATAGCCACAACAAAGTCACCTACCCGAGCTTTTTCTGAATCCGCCATTTTGATTTCTGTAAGCCCTTCGCCGTCAATTTTTAAAATGGCGATATCCACATCGGGGTCAGACCCGATAAGCTCCGCATCAAAAGATCGACCATCGGTTAGCCCAACTTTGATTTCATCAGCTCCATCAATAACGTGAAAATTGGTGATCACCGTGCCTTCATTGGCATCAACAATCACACCGGAGCCAGCACTCTGTGAGCGGCGCATTTGTTGTTGACGGTGCTGGGGAATATTAAAGAAGTGACGAAAGAATGGGTCATTTAATAGCGGGTTGGAAGCCTGGCGTGTGGCGAATGTGGAGATATTTACCACGGCTGGATTCACCTTCTCCAGCATTGGGGCCAATGATGGCAATTGATTGCCATCTCCATCCTCCAATGGCCAAACGGCAAATGCCGATAGGCTGGTAACAATAAAGAAAAATGATGCAAATAGGCGCAAAGTTGGCTGCATCGCTGCACTCCTTTCCGGGTTAACTAAATGTCGATCAATTGGCTATTTCGACCGAAGCCCCAAACAGAAGTTCCAACAATACAACGCTTATCCAGCAAACTCCGCCATAGGCATCACCACCTGTGACACCATACCAATAGGCCCGAATTCATCATGTAACACCGTGTGAGCCTGGCCAATTCCGTGGGGTTCCATCAAAGTTTGGGATTGTAATCCCAACCATTGGCTTTTTGGTAGCCGGGTGAGCTGTAAATGAATATCGGAGTTAATGGTGCCCATACCCTTACCTAAATTGAGCTGCCCCACGCCATTGCCAAAATCACAGATGGTAGCAGCTTGCACAAAAGGCGTGGTGACTGTGTCTTGAATCACTGGAACCGGCAGGGCTATCCAGGCCGAACCTTCACCGGACTCGCTAAGATTCGTTACTGGCCGCAACCGAACCGTTGTATGCAACCCTGGCGGAACACCTGCGGCTTTTTGAAATAAAATTTCAGCAAAGCTTTTTTCCTCCAGTTTTTGCGGGCCTGGCATTTCCATGGTGAGTTTTGGAGCGTGTTGCGGCACTGTAATGTCACTGGGTTTTACAAACAACGCACTGGCTTTTGCCAGCAGTGTTTCACCGCTGAAAAGATCTGCATGCAACAAGGCTATGCGCTTACCTTTCCGAATTGTTGCAACCTTCACCTGCAGCGGGGAACTGGGCACCGGACGTAAAAGATCAATGCTTAATCTGGCCGCCTGCAACGAACCATCATTCAAGTGACATTCCAGGCAGTGGGCCAACAAACCCGACGGTGCACCACCATGCAAAGTTGACCGGTGCCAGGGGCTACCAGCCAACTCAGAGGGTATGAAGTTTTCGCCTTCAACAGTAAACAATACTTCGCTCATTAAGTGACCCTATGCTAAGTAAAGAAACACAAACAAAATCAACATGGCTAACCCTGATCCCAACAGCACAGGCCAAACGCCCACTTCTCTTAAACTGCCACTGGTACGGGACAGACAAGCGAAGAATGCAACTCCAGAATGGCTAAATAATGTTAAACCTACCAAGTATAGATTCTGTGAGTCATAGGCCAACACACTCCAAATGAAAGCTGCTGGCACAATCAAGCTCACCACATCACGCAAACGAGTTGCATCAGCCAGGTTGGCAATGTAAAGCACTGCAACACAGGCACTCCAAGCGGCAAAAACATTCACTTGCAACCATTCATTCACCAAGAGAGCCCACAAACACACCAGCAGAAAGGAAACCACAATCTTTGCTGCCCCCCAAAGCAAATGAAGTGAATTCTCTGTCACGGCAAATTTCAACATGGAACCACTCAGGCTATCCATCTGAATAACGCTGTCCGCGCTGGAATGGGAATAGTTGTGTCCAATATGAGGTGTTGTCAGAGTTGTCATGGCCTTCCTCCTTAAGAGTGTACGGCGTCGTGAAGTGACGGTTACAGATTAGCTCTTGACTATCAACAGCAAAAGTGTCATTTATGACATTCTTGTTGCTCTTATTGCCAGGCAGGAGACCAAAATATGACAACTAGAATGGCTATTTTCGCCTATGATGGATGTTTATCGACGTCTATCACCGGCCCTACTGATATTTTTCATATCGCCAACATTCATCAGCGCATCCGTAAGGATAATTGCGATAACCCTTTGTTTTCTTGGAAGATATATTCTCCTGATGGAAAACCAGTTCATACCAGCACCGGAATCACCATTGCTGTAGACGGCCACTACAATCAGGCTGGCAATCCTGACATCTGCCTGATTCCTGGCATCGATCACGCCTACGGTTATGAAGTGATGGAAAAAACGCGCGAAATGCGCAGCACCTTGGGTGAACTGATAAAACAACACCATGCCCGTGGTGCGGCTATTGCCTCAAATTGTAGTGGATCGTTTTTGCTGGCAGACACGGGCTTGCTGGATGGCAGCGAAGCCACGACCAGCTGGTGGTTGGCTCATGTTTTTAATGAATCCTTCCCCCAGGTGAAATTGAAATTGGAAAAGCTGGTAACGGAACAGAACAATGTTTTTTGCTCCGGGGCGGTTACTGCCTATATGCATTTGTGTGTTCGTTTAATTGAAAAGTATGCTGGGGAAAACTATGCCAAATACTGTGCGAAAACCGTAATGCTGGAGAATAAAGAAACAACCCAGGCGCCCTATATTCCCATTCCACACCGCATGAAGCAGCAGGATGAAGTGGTCAGTTCAGCAGTTAAATGGATGCAGGAAAATTTAGATCAGGAATTTCAGTTGGATTCCATGGCCAGCAAATTGGCGGTGAGTCCGCGTACGTTTATTCGTCGTTTCAATCAGGCAACGGGTAAACCGCCCAAACAATATTTTCAAAAGTTGCGCATTGATGAAGCCAAACGCTTACTGGAATCTACTGAATTGAGTGTTGATGATATTACTGAAAAAGTCGGTTATATGGATGTGAGTTCGTTTCGCCGCTTGTTTAAACGAGAGGTGGCACTGTCGCCGACGGAGTATCGCAAGCGCTTTGCTCGCTAACATCCGAGTTAACCAAAGCGAGCGTTTCGCCAATCTTTAAGGTACAGCGGGGCAATGGGCTTTCGGCCTGTAAAAACCGGGTTTTCGGCTCCATCATGGGCTCTGTTGTCAGGCGAATGGTGCCCCAATGCATACCAACTAACTGCCTTGCGCCGATGTCTTCTCCAATTTGAATGGCCTCTTCCGGTGTGGTGTGCACAACTCGCATAAGCGATCGGGGTTGATAGGCACCGATAGGCACCAACCCCATATCAAACGGGCCAAGCTTATGGCCCACTTCTTTGAATACCGGGCCATAGGCAGTGTCGCCGGCAAAATATAAGTTGTAACTTCCATGACCAATGGCAAAACCACACCAAAGGGTTTTGTTCATATCCGTTAAACCACGTCGAGACATATGAATAGCCGGTACGGCAGTTATGTTTAATTCACTGACAACCGTTTCATCATACCAATCCAATTCAGTGATTTTGCTAAAACCTTGTTTTGCACATAACGGTTGCAAACCTAAAGGTACGACCACTTCTGCCTGGGGAAAGCGGTCAGCCAAAGCTTTTAATGCCTTGGTATCCTAATGATCATAGTGGTTGTGTGCGATTAAAATCACGTCCA
>JBFKSL010000259.1:0-6512 GCA_041626995.1 Ketobacter sp.
GAGGGTTCACCGGGAAAAAGCCCTAAAATGCCAAAATTACAATAACATTATGTTTTTAAAGAATAAATTTAACATTGCTTGTTCCAGCCACACTTAATGCTGAGTCTCATTCATTTGTAGGAAATTTAGTAACAAAGTTAGAAAAGCCAATTCCTACTTGACTCTGTAGTAACTACAGGGTTTATGGTAGCCCTTGATTTGGTGACTTCAAAAAATCAATTCCAATGATGTATAGAGTGAACTGCAAACAATTGAACTCATTGATTCTTTTACAGTCCATTTAGGCTATGATTATTACTAACGGATACTAAGAAACCATACAGATGATGCGCCAATACATCGCTTACATTCTAGTAGCTTTACTTGCTATGCAATCAGTTATCGCGCTGGCGGATGCTCATCTGTACCATCAATCGGGCTCGGAGCATATCGTGTTTGATAAACACTATGAGATGCCAGGCTCCGAACCCAATCTAATTCAGACCAATATTGTAGATCACACCCAAGAAAACACCATGGATTGTCAGCATTGCTGTCATTGCCATGGCTCAACTGGAATATTCATAAGCGACAGTCAAACTTCCTTTCTATATTCATCATTAACCCAGATCGCGCCCGAATATCACTCTAATTACCGATCAGAAACCGCTTCTCCAGAGACCCCTCCTCCAATCAGTCAGTTGTAATTTCAAGTTCGAAACCGCCATGACGCAGTGCGTCGGCAACTGATTAAAATTGTGAGGAAATATCATGAAAACACGCTTACTTTCCCTGTTTTGGGGAACTTTTTTTGTTTGTAACGCCTGGGCAGGACAAGATTATTCGGTTGAAGTAGTCCATCAGCCAGGCCAAAAATGGCAATTTCAACGCTTAATGGCTCATTCATCTGACAATCAAACACAGGTTACTGGTCGTTTAACCTCACCCATGCCGATGGCGTTACCCCATGGGCACGTGGATGTAGCTGCTTATTCTGCCTCCGGTCAATTGTTGGCGAGTACTACAACGGATTACACCCCAGCCATGCTAACCCAGACCATGAAGCGCAAAGGTGGTGTTCGGTTTACCACAACTTTTGAGCAAGCACTTCCTGAAGGTGCTGTCATCAAAATAGCGTTTCACCGCGATCCACCGGCAGCCAAGATGAATCCCCCTCACGCTGGGAACATCGCTAAGTAAACTCAAATGGTGCTCAGCCCTAGATCTAAGGGCTGAGTACCAATCTTTAAATCAAAAGGTTTTCGTTATGAAACATCGACTGTCTCGATGCGTCCATGGTTCCGTATTGTTGCTCTGTTTATACAGCGTATCACTCTCGTTATTTGCGCAACCCTCAGCGGATTTCCCCACGCTGACCTTGAGTGAAGTGATAGAAAAAACACTCACAAACAATCCGCAACTTAGCCAATTTAAGTTGACACAACAGCAGCTTGTTTCCCAGCGGGAAAGTGCATCTCTATCGCCTGGGTACGAACTCAGTTTTGAATTGGAAAATTTCGCTGGCACCGGTGATGTCTCTGGTATTGATAGTGCAGAAATTACGGTGGCCCTTTCCTCGGTGATTGAGCTTGGCGACAAGCGAGATTCTCGTCTGTCAGTCGCAAATGAATGGTTAAACCGTGTTGAACTGGATAATCATATTCAAACACTTGATGTCTTAGGGGCATTAACTCAACGTTTTATTGAATTGTTAACAACACAAGCAGAAATTAAATTAAACAAAGAAGCCACTGCACTGTCTAAGGCGCTTTTTTCTACCGTTGAAAAGCGGGCCAGACAGGGTGCTGCATCAGATTCGGAAGTCATGCGCGCTAGAGCCACGCTTACCCGCGGCCGAATTCAACAAAGCAATTTACAGAGAAAGCTTGAGCGTCAAAAAGTGTCACTCGCTCGGTTTTGGGGGGAAACTGATGTGACGTTTTCAAAGATCGACGGAGATCTGTTCGTATTTGGGGAAAGTCAAAGCTTCTCCGAGTTGTACGAAAAAGTACGTCAATCACCTTCTGTAATGATTTTCGCTAGCGAAGTACGTTTGAAAGAAGCTGAAATTCGCTTAGCAAAAGCTCAGGGTAAGGCAGATTTGAGTTGGCAATTTGGCTTACGCCATTTTGAAGAAAGCGGCGATGCTGGCCTCACGTTAGGAGTTTCTATGCCTCTATTTAGCGAAAGTCGAAATCGTGGTGCGATCAACGCTTCCTTATCGCAACGTAACGCATTGGAGCTCCAAAGATCTGAACGATTATTAGCTCTGCACGATAGGCTGTTTTCAGCATATTCCCTAAGAGAACAATTTATTCATGCACATACGCAATTGAAAGTTTCAGTGATACCCGACCTTGAAAAAGCGCTACGTATCACTCGTGAGGGCTATGATCGTGGCCGCTTAAAGTACCAAGACTGGATTGCTGCACAGCAGGAATTAATCAATGCCAAACAACAACTGATCGAAACAGCCAGTGCAGCTCTATTGAACCAAGCACTGATCGAACAACTCTCGGCAGAACCACTAACGAATTAGGCAAGTGCTTGCCTCAACCGGATTAAGACCATGAAAAATAGTTTATTAATTGTATTGTTATTAGGTTTCAGTCTTTCCCATACTCTTCAGGCTGAAACAGCGGATCACGATGATCACGCCCAAGAACATCATGAAGACCACGAATCGCATTCTAAGTACCCCGACGATCACGATCTCGATGGACATGAAGAGCATGAAGAAGATGACCACCATGATCACGAGCATGAGCATGAGCATGACGAAGATGACCATATTCAAAAAGAAGATATGGGTAACCATGATCACGATGATGAACATGAACATCATGAAGAACAGGCGACCAAAATCGAAGACAATATGGCGAACCAAGTGGGCATCGATACCGCCCGCGCAGCTTCTCATGAACTCCAAAAAATGATCGTGGTCTACGGAAGTTTATCGACGGGTCCAGAACAATTGAGTCACGTTCGGGCTCGCTATTCTGGAATGATAAAAAAGGTTCAGCTTACTCTAGGTGATCAAGTAGAACGCGGTAGTCTGTTGGCAAAAGTAGAATCGAATGACAGCTTGAAAGTGTATGACATTCAATCTCCCATTTCGGGCACCATCATTCAGCGCCATGCTAATACCGGCGAAGTGACTCAAGACCAGGTTCTTTTTACCATCGCTAATTTCGATACATTATGGGCTGAATTTCGAATTTACCCCTCCCAACTGGCTTCTGTCCGATCAGGACAAAGCGTGCGTATTGTTTTAGATGATTTGGAATTGGAGGGACCAATTCAGCATATCATTCCTGCACTGGATAAACCCTATCAACTGGCCCGAGTATCATTCAATAATCGTAATAGAGGATTGACTCCAGGATTATTAGTGGAAGGTCATGTTGTGGTGGATCGGTTTACGGCAGACCTCGCAGTTGAAAAATCAGCTATTCAAACGCTGGGGGAAGAAACTGGTGTTTTTATTAAACAGAACCAAGAATATCGTTTCGCGCCGCTGCAATTGGGCCGAAGCGATGATCATTTTGTGGAAGTGCTTTCCGGTTTAGATCCGGGTCAGGAATATGTTTATAAGAACAGCTACCTGATCAAAGCGGATATAGAAAAATCTGAAGCGGAACACGTACATTAAGGAGACACAAGATGATCGATTCCATTTTGCGCCTGTCGATTGCGAGGCGATATTTTATCGTGAGCTTGGTGTTGATAATTCTTGGCTTAGGTACTTGTAGCTATCAGCATTTACCGATTGATGCTGTCCCGGATATCACCAATGTGCAGGTTCAGATCAATACCTCAATTCCAGGCTATTCACCTCTGGAAGCGGAGCAGCGTATCACGTATCCGGTTGAAACGGCTTTGTATGGGTTACCTGGATTAGCCTACACACGATCTCTGTCTCGTTATGGGCTGTCGCAAGTTACCGTGGTGTTTGAAGAAGGAACGGATATCTACTTTGCACGTAATTTGATAAATGCCCGCTTAGGAGCCATCAAGAGCGTATTGCCACCGGGCGTTGAGCCGGAAATGGGGCCAATCTCCACTGGCCTGGGCGAAATATTTATGTACACCGTGCGCACAAATCCAGTTGCAGCAGAAAACAAGGGCATCCATTACGATGCAACGGCACTGAGGGAAATTCAAGACTGGATTATTAAACCTCAATTAGCCCAGGTAAAAGGTGTCATTGAGGTCAACAGTATCGGCGGATATAACAAGCAATATCATGTTATGCCAGATCCAAAAAAGCTGCTCTATTATCGAATCAGCGTTGAGGATCTTGTTCAAGCATTGCAAACCAATAACGATAATAGAGGCGCAGGCTATATTGAACGCAATGGTCAGCAGCTATTGGTGCGCTCACCCGGACAACTGGCCACAGTTGAAGATATAGGGAATGTTGTTATCACTGAGCATGACAACATTCCCATTAAAATAAAAGATGTAGCCGATATCGGAATCGGTAAAGAATTACGAACCGGCGCAGCCACCCAAGATGGCGAGGAGACCGTTCTGGGAACAGCAATGATGCTGATCGGGGAGAATTCCAGAACGGTAGCTCGTGATGTTGCGCTCAAGCTTGATGAGATTCAGGCTTCGCTCCCTAAAGGCGTGGTTGCAGAGCCCGTATACGATCGCACCGCTTTGGTAGATAAAGCCATCACCACAGTAAGCAAGAACCTTCTGGAAGGTGCTTTATTGGTTATCGTGGTGTTATTCGCATTACTGGGAAATCTAAGGGCCGCCTTGATAACCGCTGCGGTTATCCCTCTGTCTATGCTTATGACGATTACGGGTATGGTAAAAACAGGAGTTTCTGCCAACCTAATGAGCCTGGGTGCCCTAGATTTTGGTTTGATCGTCGATGGTGCCGTTATTATTGTGGAAAACGCTGTTCGACGCTTAGCACAGGCTCAACACAATAGCGGTGTTCAACCACTAAAAGAACGTCTACACACTGTTTATGAGGCCACAGCTGAAGTGATTCGGCCCAGTTTATTTGGTGTAGCCATTATTACAGTGGTCTACATTCCAATATTCTCGCTTACAGGCGTTGAAGGAAAAATGTTTCATCCTATGGCTGCCACGGTCGTTATGGCGTTGATTTCGGCCATGGTGCTTTCCCTGACTGTGGTGCCTGCTGCGGTTGCCATTTTTATGAGAGGTAAAGTGAGTGAAAAAGAAAGTGTCGTAATCAGCGCTTCCAAAAAGGTGTATCAACCTCTTCTTTTGCTCGCTTTAAAATTACGTTGGCTGGTAGTTGGTTTAGCTGCTGCATTGGTATCAGCCTGCATTTGGCTGGCTTCCACACTCGGATCTGAATTTGTGCCACAGTTAAATGAAGGTGATATCGCCCTCCACGCAATGCGCATTCCCGGCACGGGGCTAGAGCAATCCGTTGCCATGCAGGAAATTCTAGAGAAGCGCATCAAAGGGTTTCCGGAAGTGCAAAAAGTCTTTGCACGAATAGGCACTGCTGAAGTAGCAACTGATCCCATGCCCCCCAATGTGGCAGACAATTTTGTCATTCTAAAACCTCAAAAAGAATGGCCCAATCCTGCGAAAACAAAGGCGGAATTGGTGGCAGAAATCGAAGCGGCCTTGGAAGAGCTTCCTGGTAATAATTACGAATTCACTCAACCCATTCAGATGCGCTTCAATGAACTCATCTCGGGTGTTCGAGCTGACGTGGGCATTAAGGTTTTCGGTGACAATCTAGATCAATTGGTAAAAACCGCCAACGAGGTTTTAAAGGTTGTAAACACAGTACCCGGTGCAGCAGATGCGCGCGTGGAACAGGTCACCGGCTTACCGACCTTGTCCGTGATTCCTAACCGAATCGCATTGGGGCGGTATGGCTTGAATGTAGTTGAGCTTCAAGACTGGATTTCTGCTGCCATCGGTGGTGAATCGGCGGGCATACTATACGAGGGTGATCGGCGTTTTGAATTGATTGTCCGTTTGCCGGAAGAAATGCGCCGAAACACGGATAAACTGGCGTTTTTACCCGTCCCGCTTCCCAATGGTGACTACGTACCATTACAGGAAGTAGCGACATTGGACATTGCACCGGCCCCCGCACAGATTAGTCGAGAAAACGGCAAGCGGCGGATTGTGGTGACGGCTAATGTGAGGGGGCGAGACCTGGGCAGTTTTGTGGCGGAGATAAAACAGAAAATAAAGAGCGATGTACAAATTCCACCTGGTTATTGGCTGGATTATGGGGGAACTTTTGAACAGCTGGAGTCGGCAACGAAGCGGTTAAGCATTGTGGTGCCAGTCACCTTGCTGCTTATCCTTGGTCTTTTGGTTATGGCCTTCGCCTCATTGAAAGATGCTTTGATTATATTTAGCGGAGTGCCGCTTGCGTTAACGGGTGGTGTACTCTCGCTCTATTTGAGAGGAATGCCACTGTCTATATCAGCAGGTATTGGCTTTATCGCATTATCGGGTGTTGCTGTGCTAAATGGATTGGTAATGGTCGCTTTTATCCGTGACCTATGGCAAGAAAA
>JBFKSL010000260.1:0-6461 GCA_041626995.1 Ketobacter sp.
AGCCAAGTAATCGCACAAGCAGATAGCATAATTTCAGTGTATACAAACAAATTGCAGGAGCCCGACAAAACGGTTAGGGATCTTATTCCATTCCTTCAAGTGAATAGTGAAAGCCATTTTTACTCTACGTTCTCAGCTATTATAAAAATGTTTCGCACATCAAACATTGAAGAAAGTTGCTTTATCGACAATAAAAACATCAGCGCAGAAATCAAGTCCGTACTCACGAAGAATATTGAAGTGACAACAAAATTAAGGTGCCTGGAAGCGTTAATTAATGAAGATGTTTTGGAAAATAAACATAAGCTAATATCAAGCGCCATTTCAATTACCGTTCAAATTTTAAAAACTGTTCGCGGGTCCGGCATTTTAGATGAAGGCTATATCAGATGGCTGGAAGAAGTAAAAAATGGGTATCTTAGCCATGCTTTTAGAGAAGTCGCCGATGTAAGCTTAATGCTATCGGAGTTGGATTGGCAACTAGACAGAGCAATCAAAGCCCTTAACTCCTATCTTCACCTTGAAACCGAAAGCGACCAAGAATTAAAAAGCTTAATCAAAGACTCCCTACCAACTCACAACATACAAAACCCTTCTAGTGAATTCACCATCAATTAATATCTGGAGTCCTAGCAAACCAGGGCTGAGCGGATTCTAATTGAGTTGCGACGCGAAATAGCAATTCATCATTCAAGCGATCTGCAACAAACTGCACTCCAATAGGTAATCCATTTTTATTCCAATACAATGGCACTGACATAGCAGGTTGACCAGTTAAGTTGGCCAACTGAGTAAATGGGGCCTTTTGCAAAAATGGTCGACTGATTGCGTAGAACATTTTTGGATTCAGAATTTTAGATGTATGTAGGTTATTCGATACCTGCATAGCAACCACTTCCCATTTTTTGCTTATCATTTCACCTAGGGGAAAAATGGGCATAGCCATTACGGGGCTTACCCAAAGGTCATAGTTTTGATGAAATTGATTCATTACCGCATTAAAGCTAATCCAATTCTTTTGCGAGTTCATGTAATCCCCAGCGGTAAAACCTTGTCCAATCTGATGTATCATCAACGTGAGCGGCTCTAACAATTTTTTCACCTTGCTATATCCAAACTCCGAGATCAATACGGAAACTTGAGCATTAACATGTGCTAGGTATATATCCGAATAACAACGCAATAGTAGCTCGCCATCAATTGGTGGATTACTCTCTTCCACATGATGGCCAAGATCTGATAACAATTTAACCGTATCCAATACGGCTTGCTTTGCATCCGGGTTAACCATACCTTCGTAAAAATTATCAATTGAATAAGCGATCTTAAGTGGTCGATCTATTGGAACGTTGGCACCATCTAGAAAATCACTTGGGATTTTATGAGCTACATGGGAAGCGTAATCACTACCCATTGTGCCTTTTAGCACTGCTATGGAATCTCTAACGCTGCGTGTTACTACATGCTCGCTTACAGCGCCGCTCCATGATTCTGCCAAGGGGCCCATAGGATTTAGCCCTCGACTGGGTTTAAAGCCAAATAGCCCGCAACAGGAAGATGGTATTCTAATAGAACCCCCACCATCACCAGCGGACGCTACAGGAACTATTCCAGCAGCAACGGCAGCAGCGGATCCTCCACTAGATCCACCAGGAGAATGCTCAAGATTCCAAGGATTCCTTGTTGCTCCAAAGGCTGTGGGCTCTGTGGTTGCCAGCAAACCAAATTCGGGGGTATTGGTTTTTCCGAAAACCACCAAACCCAGCTTTTGAAAACGATCTACCATGGTAGCGGTACTGGTACACTGAATTAACTCACCAGTCGCCGATCCTGAACTGGTATATCCCCCTTTGATGTCAGAAAGCAGATCTTTTAATAAAAACGGTACACCAAACAATGGGCCTTGTTTATAGTCTTCAGAACGAATTGTTTGAAGTCCGAAATCATATAGCTTCTGGATAATGGCATTTACTTTAGGATTAACGGATTCTGCTCTCTGGATTGCACAATCCAAAACCTCCTCAGCGGAAAGCTCTCCGTTTTTAATTGCGGAAGCCAAGGCTAGGGCATCCAGCCCTCTATATTCTTCAAAGCGAATCATTATGCCTCCGTTCTCATTTATTGTTTTTGTGTTAGTCCATTAACACTTATTTTTAATTTAGCTCATGCAACTTTATGGGCTGGCTCCAGCGAATCTTTTAAATCCTCTATCATTACTGGCTTACCCAAATAAAACCCCTGCACATAATCAACTCCAATATCCTTAACCACTTCCAATATTTCTTCAGACGATACAAACTCAGCCACAATTTTCTTATTTAGAAAATGCCCCATTTCAGTAATAGATTTCACTAAAGCATAATCCACATCATCTTCTGTAATATTACGAACAAATGCGCCATCAATTTTAATAAAGTCCACAGGCAAACGCTTTAGATATGCATAGGAAGATTGCCCCGCTCCGAAATCATCCAAGGAGAAACGACAACCAATTCCTCGCATTTCATTGATAAAATCTGCAGCATCTTCCAAGTTTGCTACTGCAGTGGTTTCAGTAATTTCAAATATAAGCTTTTGCCTTGGAACCTCATGGCGCACCAATGATTCAAAAAGGAAATCCAGAAACGTTTCATCATTTAAGGAATGACCAGACAGGTTTATGGAAAATCCACCAACACGATGCATAATTTCGTTATTAGATACTATCCACTTCAGAACACTATCAATAACCCAGCGATCAACCGATCCCATTCGGCTATATTCTTCCGCCGCTTTAATAAAATCTGCCGGTGGAAGATGCTCGCCATTCTCATCAACCACAGTTAGCAACACTTCAAAATGTGGCAGTGTCGTTTCCACATCAATAATTGGAGCGATCATTTGGCAGCGTACTTTAAGATTTTCTTCATCTAGAGCCCTATTAATTCGTGCCACCCAAGACATCACCTCATCGCGCTCTTCCATGCGCTCATCGCCAGGCCTTACGACTTGAATTTCTTTCTGGCCAGATTTTTTGCAAATTTCTGCAGCAGACTCCACTGAACGCAGCAGTTCCATCACATGATTATTTCTGCTATCGAATGCCACCATAGACACAACAGCAGTGATAACAAAACTTTGATCCCCTGATGTGAAGCGTTTCTCCTCAATTGCGCCTTTCAACTCACTTGCAATGAGGTAACCTTTCTGTTCTGATTCTACTTCAAGAAGAACAGCAAATTCATTACCACCAATACGACCAATTTCAGCGGAATCAAACACAACACTCTTAATTCTGCTTGCTATATCCCTTAGAAAACTATCACCTACCTCGTATCCACAGGTATTATTAATCACCTTAAATTGCAGGATATCAATAAATAGAAGAACATATATGGTGTTGTGCCTTTTCGAGCGCGCAACACTTTGCGCCAAGCATCGCTCAAATTCTTTTCGAGTTTTTAACCCCGTTAGCTGATCATGGGCCGATTCAAACGCGAGCTGGTCATAAATCTTTTGAACCAGAGCGTCCAATCCCTTTTCAACGGCAGTCACATTGGCATCGCTCAGCACAATCACATCACCATCACGCAGTTTCATCGCCAACTCTTCTAAAGGCACATCCAGAACCTTCATTCCATGATGATTTACAAAAACGAAACGATCACATTGATCCGACACCCAAGCTAATTGGTTTAGCTGAGAACGCTCTGCGCGAGCATCAAACTCTAACCACTGACCTTCTTTCAAACTTTTCGCGCGCTTCATCCAACGCTGAATGGATTTATCGTTATCTTTAAGCCCCAAACGTTTGAACTTCTTAGATTCAGATTCTGCCAAGCCTTCCGGCGGCACATAGGAAGCCAAATCAATTTTATCTACATCTCCATGAACCAAGGCTCTATCTAAGTTTTCGAGCACTTTAACTCTTGGTGCTGAGGCATTCGGTACTTTAGATAAACCTTTTTGAATTAATTTATATAACTCTTCTGAGCGAAACAGCACTTTAGATTCATCGTAAGCACCAGGAACTAAACGCAATAGCAGCTGATCTAAAACAATCAGCGTCATCTCCCAAGCTCTACTATCGATACCCTCGCGAAAGTAACAAAGCCTCATCAGTTCACGCCAACCAAACTCCACTAACTCTAAAATAAATTTAGGTACATCCTGATCTTGGAAGCGACGTCGAAGCTCTTTCTCAATAATGCCATTAGCATCTTTAACTTTTTGCTGACCTTCACAAGCTTCAGTAACTCGTGACAGATTCCGTTCAATGTATTTTTTCTCTTTTTCAACCAGCGTACTCAACTTACTAAGCGCTTGTTCCACACCCTGGGTGTCTTGCGCATTAGACTGCACAATCATGTCAATACATTCACGAAGAACAGGACCATTTGCGCTGATGTTAATGCTTCCCCGATCTGAAAGCAGAGCCAAATAATTTACCGCCTGGCGCAGTGGATGGTATTCAGCGGTAAATAAAGTAGGGTCAGTGAGCAATATTTCCAGAAGCGGTATTTCCAGCTTTCGTAAATCCGAACGTAAAGAATCTTCTATCCTTTCGTTTTCGATAATGTTATCGAACAGGGATTCAATCATATCTGCGGTTTCATAGTGCCCTTCACCAATGCGAGAATCCGGGCCCACTGCTTGAGCCAAATGATGTTTTAAGGAGCCAGGGGTATCCAGTGTAACTTGGCCCGACTGCAATTGGTGCTTAACACTGCTGATGGCCTGCCCTATTTGATGCACAACATCTTTTGGCAATTCAACATGAACAGGCTGTCTAATTGCAGCGCCATCATTGCCTTCCACGCCGCTATGCATCTGCCACAACTTAGAAGCGGTAGAATAGGCAGTCTTGGCACGCGCCAACCCAGCTTGAACCTGTTGCAGTGGAGTTTGTACCGGACCAATACCTCCGGCTTGCGCTAGAACCTGGTGCGCTGAATAGTTGCTCGTATCTGCCTTGAGTTCTGCTTTCTGTTTCGCTGCCGCTTCACTCGGACTCAACTGTTGGTCAGCAGTTTTTTGCTTAGGTTGTTCCTTGTTTTTATTTTTAGCCTGGGAAGCCAAGTACCTTGCTACGTCCACATCAGGTAAAACGTCTGCATCAATAAACAATTTATTGATGCTTTTGTATAACCCTCCCAGGTTTGAAAGTACCGATTCCTGAAATAACTTAAAAACCAAGCGTTCAACTTTTTGTGTGAGCTTTATGTTGCGAATTGAGCGGTAGTAAGCTTGGCATAGTGCTGCAGGAGCATAAGGATTGTATGTACGCTTTTTGCTTCCGTCTGAAAATGCCGTATCCATTCGCAGTTGCAATTCTATTAATTCTTCACGAAACTGTAGCTCTGCCCGAGACGTTGCTACTTTTACAATCAACCAATCTTCAAATTCTTCTTTTTCCACTAACGATAATGCGCTATCAGGTTTTTCGTTCTTTTTATTCTTTACTTCTTCAGAAAATCGCCCTGTAGCCACATCAGAAGCGTCTGACGTTAGTATGCTAATGACTTTTTCAACTATGTTTTTCGAATATTTTTTATAACCTGACAACGCATCAAAGTATTGATGTTGAGCTGCATCACTTGCTTGCTTCTCAGCCTCACCAAGCAACTCTTTTTCCAATGCTTGAAAGTACTCTGGGAATTTGTCTTCTAAAAAATGTTTAACACGGCTATTGGTTTGCTTTATCAGGTTAGATTTCTTAGCAGCCTCTAGATTTCCAGTTCCTCTGGCCATTGCACCACTGGTTTTCTTCTGGTTACCACCATCTCGTTCGGCTGCTTCATTCAGGGCGGATAAATAAGTTGAATCGCGACGCAAGAATTTCACTCCCATCCCCATGTCCTGTTGATGCACAATTACGGCATCAACAGATACATACTTCGTAGACGCTTTAAACGTAATAGAGGCGATGGCCTCCATGGATTCAATCTTGTCACTTATTTCCAAGCCAAGTCGTTTGTCGTCAAAAATAAGAAACATACCATCCTGGCTAAAGTCTTCTATATGGCAGGTATAACCTTCGCCATCACCCATATTCAATATGGCTTCAATGGAGACTTTCTGACGCGGCGATTTTCTTTTTTCCACCAGACCACCCATTTCAGTATAAAATCTAGGAACTGAACTAAGTTTAGTAAGGTTTCGAAGAAAGTAATAATTTTAAGGAGTTATAGAGTGCTCAGATTATTCAGCACGGAAGTTCTATCCTGAACCTGCACTGACATTCCTCTAGCCTGAAGATCTTGCACCACAAGCTTTAGATAAGCATGATCTGCCGCAGGGTTCACTAGACTGATCAATTCACGCCCGACGGATGTAATCATATAGGCTGGAACGTGTAGTTCAGTACGGGGCTGAGTAGATGTGATAGCGAGAATCTTGTCAGCCATAACAATTTGATAGCTAAACTCATTCTCATTTCGGCTGCGTAGGGTTTTAGTTAGCACTTTGCCGTAAACACCCCG
>JBFKSL010000261.1:0-6433 GCA_041626995.1 Ketobacter sp.
ACCCAAGCCGCTATGGGACAAGTTGAAGTTGCTACTGATCTGACCTTTAACTTAGAAAGTCGTGAATTGGCCTGGGTTAATAAAATTAAGAAGCCGTTACCAATCACTCTGAAATTTAGTGGTGTTCTAGAAGATGGAAATATTAGCGGAAAAGTAAACGCCGCTATTATGGGTGCATTTCCATTTACAGCAGTTAGAGCCTGAAGTGATAAGTTGAAAAAAGAAAGGTTGGCATGGTTCTCATGCCAACTACAAAAATAAAAACCAACTCAACTAAAGACTAAAAACATGAATAAATTATACGCCCAACGTAAGGATTGGGGGGGGTCGTCACGCACAGTGATTACACCTGTAGGAGCGATGCTACTATGTTTTGCTCAACCCTCAATGGCATCGTTTACAGACAGTATTACCATCGGTAACCCCAAAGCGCTATCCCTCGGACACGCTGTCACGGCCGACCCGCCCGATATTGATTCAATTCACTTCAACCCTGCCGGTTTAACTCGATTGAAAGGTCGACAAATGTTTATAAAGGGAATTGTCGGCTTGTTCTCCACAGAAATGGAACTCGGTGGCTATGGTGATTACATGAATGGCCTGATTGAGGAGTATAAACAACAGCATACTGAGTTTGAGGACGAAGACGGGAACCTTACTTATGGCAGAAGCCCCTGGGATGAGTATGTTTACAACGAGACGCTGAACACAAAAAGTAAATCCGAAGGTGGCCCTACTCTCATGTTGCCAGGTGGCATGGTTGATATGCCTATTGGCGCGGGTATGGCGGGCGGAGCTACCTATAATCCACCGGGGAGTAAATTTACATTTGGAACCAATGTGTACGCTCCCATGATGAACGGCATGCATGTGGCATCTGATGACCCCGGAAGGTTTGCACAGGAACGAGCTGCTTTTACCCTCATTACTTATTTCTCGCCGACAGTGGCTTATGAGGTATCCGATGAATTATCACTTGGATTATCAGTAAACTTCAATTACTCCGGTATGGGGTTGGAGCTGCCCATACATGAGCCCCATGTTGCAATATTCTTTCTCGGCTCGCCTTTTATCCAGGGAACCTTTTGTAACCCAGATGGCACACCAAAACAGGTTGGCGATAATAACTTAGGCCTTGATCCTGGATTGACAGTGGATGTGTGCACAGAAGTGCCCCCATTTACCACATTCGGTAAACTCTCATTCGAGGTCGATCAGAATTTGGTTTTGGGTTACAACCTAGGGATGTTGTGGAAACCCCAACCCTGGCTTTCGCTCGGTCTATCCTACAATTCTGCCGTTGATGTAGAAATGGATGGCGAGTTTGCCTTTCCCATTTATGACCCTTTCAAGCAATTTCTGTATAACTTCCATAGCAGCGATGTATTAGAAGCCGTTAGAACACTAATAGGTAACTTTTCACTTCAGCTTCCCTCCGGAGAAGATATCGCGAACGATGCAGAAGGCCCACTTACCGTTTCATATGAAATACCACAACGTTGGAATGCTGGCTTTAGCCTCCAAGTCACCCCTAAGTGGAAATGGAATTTTGATGTCAGATGGACAGAGTGGTCCGCTTTTAGCCAAATCTATCTGGACTTTGGCATGGACGTGCCATTGTTAATGTGGGGAAACATCGCAGACATGGTTGGCACCGGAGGACAAAATGGTATCACACCCAACTCGGTAGACTATCAGATCAGCTTACGAGACGTTACCTATTGGGGTACGGGCATTGAATATCAGTGGAGCGATCAGTTGGTATTTCGCATTGGGTATGAAGATCGACCTTCTGCCGTTGCTGAAGATGCACCCAATGCCTTGATACCCTTGAATGATGCCGTATTGACGTCCTTTGGATTTGGCTGGGATCTTCCCGAAGATCGTCATGTGGACTTTGCCGTAGGCCACTTGATTTCAGAAACGCATTTCCCACCTTGTTCAGCACAACTGGGAAATGGTTGTAATCCCTCAAACGTTGTGTACCCATCATATACTGGGCAGGACATCAAAACTAAGGTGGAGGTTCTTATATTTGAACTTGGCTTCCAGCAGCATTTTTAACATTGGTTACGGTGTTTCGGACAAGAAATGGGAAATAAAACCTGTGCTTCATCGCTAATGTATTTTGTTCGAAACATCGGTAAACTCTCCTCCCGCTGCCTCAATGTTTGCCTGGAGTACCTGATAACACTCCATTTCAGCACCTTCCGAACGATATAATCCTGTAAAATCAACAACTTATCAAACTGAGGCTGTAGTGATCTCTTTTCGCCCAGGCTGCATTAGAACGACTACCATTAAATCAATCAATTTAATAAATCGGTAAGCTTAAACAGGCCTCTTCAGCATATTGAAAGAACCGGAAACTAGGTGTTTACCAATGCGTTATTAACTTATTGATCTGTAATTGAAATTAATAATTCAGTACAATCCACCGTCATAAAATTTAGGTGGATAACATAAAGAGCCAATTAATCATATTTGGTATTCCGTGGCTCAGGAAAATAACAGGTGTAACCCGATGTCAGAAAGCAAATCAAAAATCATATACACACTAACCGATGAAGCACCCGCTTTAGCAACCTACTCTCTACTTCCAATCGTTAATCATTTCACTAGCGCAGCGGACATAGAGGTAGAGACCAGTGATTTATCTTTAGCAGGACGTATTCTGGCGAGCTTCCCTGAAAGGCTAACTGATGAGCAAAAGGTTACTGACAAACTCCAGGAATTGGGTGAGCTGACTCAAGAGCCAACTGCCAACATCATTAAACTTCCGAATATCAGCGCCTCTATTCCGCAACTAGCGGCAGCCATTTCTGAATTACAAGAAAAAGGTTATGACATACCCAACTACCCTAGCGATCCACAGACACCCGAAGAAATAGAAATAAAAGATCGCTATGCCAAGGTGCTAGGCAGCGCAGTTAACCCTGTTCTTAGAGAGGGTAATTCCGATCGAAGAGCACCGGCAGCGGTGAAACGTTATGCCCGCAACAACCCTCACTGGATGGGTAAATGGAGCCAAGCATCCAGAACACATGTTGCCCATATGCGTTCGGGTGATTTTTATCATAGTGATATATCTACCACGCTAAAAAAAGCAGATACGCTGAGAATAGAGCTGGTTGACGAAAATGGAAAAGTTACCGTTCTAAAAGAGGTTAAAGTCCAGGATAAAGAAATTGTTAGTGCGCAGTTTATGAGTACAAAAGCACTGTGCAAATTCCTCAACGAAGAAATGGACGGAGCTCGTAACGCAGGCCTACTGTTTTCATTACATATGAAAGCAACCATGATGAAAGTTTCTGACCCAATCGTGTTTGGCCATGCTGTTAGAGTGTATTTTAGGGATGCATTTGAGAAGCATGCACAGACCTTAGAAGAACTGGGTGTTGAACCTAACGAAGGCTTAGGTAGTGTACTTCGCGCAATCGATAAACTACCGTACTCAAAACGTTCTGATATTGAGTATGATTTTCGAAAATGCTACGAAACACGCCCAATGATGGCGATGGTGGATTCCGATAAAGGCATCACCAATTTGCACGTACCAAGCGATATAATTGTCGATGCATCCATGCCCGCTATGATTCGCAATGGCGGCAAAATGTGGAGTGCCGATGGTAAGCTACAAGATACAAAAGCCATCATACCCGATACCTGTTACGCCACCATTTACCAGGAAGTTATCAATTTCTGTAAGCACCATGATAATTTTGATCCAACCACAATGGGTACTGTTCCCAACGTTGGCTTAATGGCGCAAAAGGCTGAAGAATACGGTTCTCACGATAAAACTTTTGAATTGCCATACGCTGGCACCATGCGAATAGTCAACTCGGCCGGAGAGATTCTTCTGCAACATGAAAACCTTGAAGCCGGTGATGTATGGCGTATGTTCCAAGCCAAAGATGGCCCGATCCAAGACTGGGTAAAATTAGCCGTCACCAGAGCACGAGCCAGCCAAACCCCTGCCGTTTTTTGGCTGGATGAATACCGTGGCCACGATAGGGAAATGATCAAAAAAGTAGAACATTATTTGCAGTATCACGATACTGAAGGATTGAAGATCCGAATTCTTAACCCTGATATGGCTATGCGCTATACCTTAGAAAGGTTGCTCCGCGGCAAAGACACCATTTCTGTAACAGGAAACGTTCTACGGGATTATTTGACCGACCTGTTCCCCATTCTGGAACTGGGCACCAGTGCGAAAATGCTTTCCATCGTTCCACTTATGAAGGGCGGCGGCTTATTTGAAACAGGTGCGGGTGGATCAGCACCAAAGCATGTGCAACAGTTTGTTGAGGAAAACCACTTGCGCTGGGATTCATTGGGTGAATTCTTGGCGCTAGCTGTTTCTATCGAAGATGTTGCCAATAAATCAAATAATCCAAAAGCTCAAATACTGGCTACCACACTTGATGAGGCCATCGAGAAATTATTAGAAAACGGCAAATCCCCGTCGAGAACAGTCAACGAGTTAGATAACCGAGGCAGCCATTTTTACCTTGCGAAGTATTGGGCTGAAGCATTGGCAGCACAATCCCATGACGCCAAGTTAAAAACGTATTTCACAACGTTAGCGAATTCTTTGACAGAAAATGAACAAACAATCGTTGCTGAGTTAACGGACTGTCAGGGAGAGTCGGTCAATATGGGGGGTTATTTTATGCCAGAGCCAGAAAAGGTTGAAAAACTGATGCGACCAAGTGAGACACTAAACGCATTGATAGACAGCTAGCCGTAATATAGAGCATTACACAGGCGTTCAACCATTAAACTCTGACCGGTTGAACGCCACTCCCCCTCTCGAAAAAATCCAAACTACAATTACCCCCCTACCGAAATCGTTATTAATATCCGAGCCTACGGTTTATACGCTGAAACAAAACAACAGATTACGACATCGCAAAAGCCATAAACGGTATATATAACAACACCTTACACACGCCAAAACGCTCTGATACTACATAAATGCATAACCGAGTTTTTTGGCCCTTTTACTTGGTTTAGGATATTTCACGTCTAACCCATAGGAAGCCCATTAATGAGTTCTACAGCGCGCAATTTAGAAAATACACCCAATACCCCTAACAATAAAAAGGCCTTCGGATCGGTGGAAACGGATTGGGAATACCATTCTGCAAAAGATTTGGACGATGCTATACGTGGCTGCATTGATAGTGTGGGTTTATTAAGCGGCGTTGCCAACACGGTTATGCAACTGGCTTATCCAGGGGTTGGCCATGGCGTTATGGAAAGCCCGGTTAAATCTGGCTCTGTTCTACATCATCCAATAAAACGAGCGAGAACCACTTTAACCTACCTTTCGGTGGCATTATTTGGTACCCCTGAAGAGAAGTTGGCGTATCGGAGCGCGATAAATCAAGCTCACGCTCAGGTGAAATCCAACGAAAACTCACCCATTCAATATCATGCACTGGACCCTCAATTGCAACTATGGGTCGCGGCATGTCTATTTTGGGGGCTGTTTGATGTGTATGAAAAGCTGTACGGCCCCATGTCTCACGCAGATCAAGAAAAGCTATATCAGCTTGCTAAACCTCTGGGTACCACTTTGCAAGTACGTGAAAATATGTGGCCTGAAACTCTCGACGACTTCTGGACATATTGGAACGAAACCCTAGAAACCATCGTAATACCAGAAGATGTGCGCAACTGGCTTATGCAATTGGTAGATCTAAGTTTTGTTAACCCAATGATTCGTACTCTGTTTGGAAACTCAGCAAAGATTTTAACCACTGGATTCCTACACCCTCGAATCCGCAGTCAAATGGGACTGAGTTGGGAGCCAAAGCACGAACGACGATTCAATCGGGCCATTCGAATTATCGCTTCCGTAAACAATCCTATGCCTCGAGTTATTCGACAATTACCGGGCCTGGTCTTGATGTGGGATTTTAGACGCAGATTAAAAAATGGAATTCCTTTGAGATGAAAACATCGTGGACACGTCTCTGTGTCCACACCCTCTCCCCCCGTAGCTCCATGTTTATGCCACTTGCTCATTAGTGTCGAATTCAGGCGATTTTATTATTTAGAGCAAAGCTCTTAAAATGGCCAGATTCTGAACAATCTTGCCGTGAGGGCAATATTCCTAATGCAAGACATCGATTTAAAGATGAAAAAGGTGCCTCGTCAGGCCCGATCCAAAGCCACTGTATATTCGATCATACAGGCGTGTTCTCATATTCTGGTAGAAGATGGCTACCAAGCTCTAACTACGAACAAGATAGCAAACGTTGCAGGTGTTGGCATTGGGTCTTTGTACGAATATTTTCCGGGTAAAGAAGCCATTGTGGCGGCTATGACCCAAAATCTTATCGAAGGGCATATGAGCATCCTCAATCAAGAGTTAGTGTCCATAAACGATCTCGACTTCGAAAAGGCAATGCGGCACTGG
>JBFKSL010000262.1:0-6383 GCA_041626995.1 Ketobacter sp.
ATCATGCCGGCGATAATGGCATTCACGCGCACGTTGTCCACTCCCCATTCCTGAGCAAATGAACGGGTTACATTAATTAAACCGGCTTTTGCTGCACCGTAAGCGGCGCTGCCAGGGGAGGGGCGCTCACCAGAAATGCTGGCGATATTAATAATGGCACCGCCATCTTTATTTTTGCGGATTTCGTGATAGGCCTTTTGCGCCAAAATCATGGGTGCAATTAAATTTAAACGAATCACGGCTTCGGTTAGCTTGGTTGGGGCATCGGCAGCGCTCATGGGTGGGCCACCACCGGCATTGTTTATCAAAACATCCAGTCGTCCATTGGCTTTAACGGCTGCATCGATTAGTGCCTGAGCTTCTTCTTCTTTGCGTACGTCGGCGGCAATAAACAATGCTGCGTTGTCACCGTAGGCAGGCAGTTTTTCTGGTGCGCGACGACCGCAAATAACAACGTTGGCTCCGGCCTTTAAAAACGCCTCGCTGATACCAAAGCCTACGCCTTTTCCTCCACCGGTTACAATTACGCTTTTGCCGTTAAAGTCTGTCATTTTATTTTCTCTTTAAATATTTCCAGGTGCCGTTGGCGTTGCCAATCAATTTACCGTTGCACCAAACTTTGCCTTCTACAAAAGCCAAGGTTGCCGTGGAGTGGGTAATGTGAGCTTCTGCCCAAAGAAATTCGCCAATTTCCATGGCAGCAAAAAATTGAGTTTGCATAGAGATGGTAACACAGGGCAGCATATTGCGATGAAAGCAGGCATTCATGCCCATGACTTCATCTAAGATGGTCATCAGCAACCCGCCATGGCCACGGTTGTTGCCGCCAACATGTTTTTCTTCTAATAATAACCCCACCCAGCCTTTAACAATCTTACCGTCGTCATCAAACTCTTGTTTGTACATTAGAGGGCCGCAATGCTGCGAATATGGGCCAAAGGTTCCTAGGGTAAAGCCTGCTGGAATTTTACTATCGCTCATGGATTCGCCTTATTACGCTTTTTCCAGAATCGCCGCTCCTGTTGGAACGCCTGCCCCGGCAGTAATCAGCACTCTTTCTACATTGTCCACTTGATTCACTGAAGTTCCACGAATTTGACGTACCGCTTCTGCAATACCATTCATTCCATGGATATAAGCTTCACCAAGCTGGCCACCATGAGTATTCACTGGTAATTTTCCACCGCGAGAAATATGACCATCCTTAACAAAATCTTTCGCCTCGCCTCGATCACAAAAGCCAAATGCCTCTAACTGCGGTAATACCCACGGAGAGAAGTGATCGTACAAACAGGCCATATCAATATCTTCAGGGTTAAGCCCGGCCATGCTATACACTTCGCCAGCACAAGCATCGAACTCGGGAATGCCTGAAATGGTGTCGGTATAAAAAGGCGTCATCATGCGTGAATCTTTCACGATGCTTTGTCGCGCACTGGCAATCACCGCAGGAGTGTTGGATAAATCTTTCGCACGTTCAACCGAAGTCACCACAAACGCCACGGCGCCATCACTTTCCTGGCAGCAATCATGCAAGCGCAATGGATCGGCAATCATGCGCGAGTTTTGGTGTTCTTCTAAGGTGATAGGGCGCTCATAAAAAAACGCGTTGGGGTTGGTGGCCGCAAAGTCGCGCATGGCCACAGCAACGCGACCAAAGTCTTCACTGGTGGCACCGTATTCATGCATATAGCGGCGAGCGCTAAACGCAATCCATGCCGCTGGTGTCATAAAGCCATAGGGAAAATAATGGCTGAAGTTGATAATGTTTGGATCTAATGGGCTGCTATTCATCATCTGGCCGCTGCCAAAGCGCAACCCAGAACGTTCATTCAAGGCACGATAGATCACTACGGTGTCGCACAAGCCAGAAGCGATGGCGGTAGCCGCATGCACAAATGGCCCACACGCTGCGCCACCACCAAATTCTGTGCGCGAGAAAAATTTTAATTCTTTGCCGCCCACTTGGCGCAGAATTTCGTTTTCCCAATTATTGTCCATGCTAAAGCTGGACATGCCATCAATGTCGGTGCCTTTTATGCCTGCATCGTCTAAAGCGGATTTTACCGCTTCCACTGCCAACTGCATTTCGCTGCGGCCCGAATCTTTCGAGAATTCTGTGGCGCCAATGCCAACTATGGCGGCTTTACGGGAGAGTGGGTGGATCATTATGCTTTCTCCTCTTGTGCCAATTGCAGGACAGCGGAACCGCTAACATGATTGCCCATGCCGTTTTTGCCTTTGAAGTTAACGTGTGCGAATGTGTGTTCACCTTCTTCTGCGATTTCGGTCACTTCGCCACTCATGATCATGGTGTCACCAGGAAAGTTCGGGGCACCTAGATTGAATTTGATCTTTTTAATGCGGCTGCCAGGGCCGGCCCAATCCGTTAAATAGCGGCCAACGAATCCATTGGTGGTAAGGATATTCATAAAAATATCTGGGGTGCCTTTTTCAATGGCGGCATCTTTATCATGATGCACATCCTGAAAATCCTGTGAGGCAATAGCGGTTGAAACCACCAGTTTGGATGTGATGGGTAATTCAAATTCCGGTAACGTGTCGCCCACTGAAAGTTCAGAGGCGTAACGATTTTTATATTCGCTCATCTTTGTAATACCTCTTATTTTGCAGCGTGAAACAGTGGAAGGGTCATGTCTTCTTGCACTTCGGTGAGTTTCATTTCCACCTTCATGCCAATTTCAATGTCGTCGGGTTTGGTGCCAATCAATTGCGACACAATGCGAACGCCTTCTTCCAAATCCACTAGCACAATGGCATTGGGATAATCGAACGGTGGAATTTCCGGATAATGCATTACGGTATAGGTGTAAACGGTACCTTTGCCCTTAGATTCGATAGTGCTCCAGTTTAACGACTGGCAGTGTTCGCACATGGGCTGAGGTGGATGACGCAGTTCGCCGCAATCATCGCATTTTTGAATCAGTAGTTTGCCGTCACGCAGGCCTTGCCAGAAGTGTGCGTTATCGTGATTTTCCACAGGGTGGATACGATTGATTTTTCCTAGTGGTGCTTTCTTGGCTCCAGGCTGTTTTTTTGGAACCTGATATTTAAAATAAGTAATGAGCGCTTCAGCAAACTTTTCATCGTTTTGATCCATAAACTCCGCAAGCTGGGTGATGAAAAAACCTTTCCCTACGCCAGTGGTTTTTAAATCGGAAATGTTCACGATGGTGCTGTAATGATGAGCGCGATCACCTTCTTGCAAGTAACGGTGAAAGGTTTGATCGTAGCTCACCGCCATAATGCCTTCGTAGCCGAACTCTTCCAGGGTGGTAAGAATTTCAAACATGTTATCCGTGCTGGAGCCAGGGCCATCATTGCCATTCACATCACGCATGCTCCACATTTGCATCATGGTAGGGGGAGCAGTGGCTGCATCAAACTCGGTGTTCTTGCGGTATTCGTCATCCAGATAGAGAGGGTTGTTGTCGCCCATGGCGCTGCACCATTGCCAGATCTGGGTGCGGCTTACGGGGTTCCAACTGTTATAGGGGCCAACCCGTTGGTTGAGCATGGGTTTCACTTTCTCGAGAATTTCTGCCGCTGTCGCTTCCGACATGACTGCTGCCTCTTTGTGCTAATGGGTAGAAAGCCTAACTCATTGATTTTAATGGAAAGCTAGGCGACTGCATTTAATTATAGAAGGGTGATTGTATTAATTATGCAATTATATTGCAAATATGGTGCGGAATCGTTGCAGAATTCGTTGAGCGAGTGGGTAGAGCCTCGTACTTCACCCGCCTACTGAAGAGATTTCAATGCAGTAAGAACCTGTTCAATCACTTCCCCAGGCCCATGACTATCGCAGTTCACCGTGATATCTGCATATTGCCGATACAAAGCAGCGCGTTCTTCAAACAGCTCTGCAAACGACTGATCCGGGCGACGGGCAATGCCGCGGGTTTCATAGTTGTGAATTCGGCGGCATAATTCCTCCAAGGGGACTTCCAAATACACCACGGGGCCGCAGGATTTTAAATAGGCCATGCCTTTTTCGCTATAAACCGCACTGCCGCCGGTAGCAATCACCTTATTGTGGCAATCGGTTTTGAGTAGCACACGTTCTTCCACCGCGCGTAATGCCAAGTAGCCACTTTCATCCAAAATATCTTGCAGTGTTTTTTCTTCTGCCACTTGAATGGCAACGTCAGTGTCCAGAAACCCCAGGCCGAGTTCTTTTGCCAGCAGTATGCCGAGAGTACTTTTACCGGCGCCGGGCATGCCGATCAGAATAAGACTTTGTTTGTTCATGGCGTATTCTTTGGTGGTGTTTCATTCATTGTACACAGGATTTCGATGCTTCGATTCATTCTTTATTAATAAAAGCGAAGGCAAATCTTAGGCCAGCTCTTGAAGTTGGCCTTTTTTATTTCTGAATATTTCATGGGGATTCTAGGCTCTCATTTATAGGGGGAAATATGTTAGTGTAAAAAGTATGAGCGTTTTTATATATGGAAAAAGATGACACCAGGATTGAGACAATCTCTCCCAATATTAGTTGTTCTTTCGGCTATAACATTAATTAGCTGCGCTGCGAAGAAAACGCCTGCGCCGGTGGTTGCACCTGAACCGATCAAGATATATTCCTGGCGAATGGAGCCATTCGTAATAGATGCGCAGTCAGGTTTGGCGGTGGAGTTGGTGGTGCAAGCGTATCGAACGTTAGGTATTGAAGTGGAATTTGAACTGTTCTCTCAGCAGAAAGTTTTGGATAAGGCCCCCAGGGAGCGCGTGATTGTTTTGGGTTCCAAAGAGTTGAAACCTAAGGGTTACTCAGATCCTAAATGGTATGAAAGTATTTATGCTGGAACCTCGTTCGTTTTGGAAAGCAATCAGGAGCCCATTGCATTGATTTATTATGGTGAAGAACCTAATTCAGAGGCGTTGAAAAATCTCCATTTGTTTAAAAAAGGCTTAGCCAAAATGCGGGAGTCTGGCACTTACTATGAAATTTTGGAACGCTATCGTTAATGTGTGCATAGCATTATAGGTAAGTTTCATTCAAGCGGGACGTGTCGCCGTAAAAAATCCAGTTGGTCCGCAATGTTTCGTTCAAACGCCTCGCCAAGATAAATTTCAAAATGGCCTTCGTTATATTGAATGATTTCTCCTTTGGGTGCTTTGGCCGCATGTTTGAGTGTGGCCTTGGCCGGTGCAACACTGTCTTGATTGCACACCACAAATAAAATTGGGCATTTTACTTTTTTTGCCCAAGCCCCAGGGCGATGTTTGGCAATTTGCAAACCAATGCGGGCGCTGACTTGGGTGGGAATATCTTCTAAACCGGATTGGTGTATTAACGCATAGTATCCCGATAAGGCGTCCGCTGCGGTCATTAGCGCGGTTTCACCTGGCTGTCCTACGGTGCTGACTCGAATGGGGCCTTTGCCCAGTTTATCTGCCGCAATATCCTGCAAAGCCAACGCGGTAACTTTAAGATTAGTTTGCATAGGAATGGTCATTACAGACGAAGGGCCATCCGTAAATGGGCATTGTGCAATGGCAGCGAGAATTTTATCGTCTTCCGCTGCGGTAATGGTGGCATGTCCGCCGCCAAACGAGGTTCCCCAAACAATAACTTTGTTGGGGTCGACGTTATCAAGGCAGCGTGCGAATTTTACTGCGGCGCGCCAATCTTCCAGCTGGCTGGGAATATCCAGTAGTTCACGGGGCTGACCACCACTATCGCCAAAGTAACGGTAATCAAATACCAGACATGGATATCCGGCTGCACAAAAGCGCTCAGCGAATGGCGCCAGCCCTGCTTTTTTAATGGCGCCTAAGCCGTGGGCCATAACGATAATAGGCATGGAATTGTTCGCGTTTTGGGGCCAGTAGAGCCAGGCGTGGCATTGCTCTTTTCCTGAGGGAAAATGAACAATACTTCTTTTAAATTCAACGGGTTTTGGTGAAGGTTGAACTGAGTCTGAGGGCATTAGCCTATCTCTTAAATAGTATTTAAGAAGTGAGTCTAGCAATCTTCTTAAATGTCAGTCAAGATATGCCCATGCCAGTAAATCGACGTGGCCAACCCGAGGCTGAAAAACGGGCCCAATTAATTGCCGCTGCAAGAGAGCTGTTTTCACAAAAAGGATATGAGTCTACAGCGATGACTCATATTGCAAAGCAGGCTAAGGTGACTCCCAACACTATCTATTGGTATTTCAAGGATAAGGATGAATTACTGATCACTGTGCTGGATCAGTTAATGACAGAAAGCCTGTCTGATTTGGCGGAGATATCTTCTGCGCCCCTTGCTCAGCAGTTGTATTGGCTAGTCGGCCAATTGCGTTCAGTAAGTGGTTTTGTATCTACCGTGCATAATCGCATTGGTGTATCTGAGTCTGTAGCGCGGTGGC
>JBFKSL010000263.1:0-6375 GCA_041626995.1 Ketobacter sp.
ATGACCACATTGGGGACAAAGCTTGGCGCGATCTTTATCGTGGTGTTCCGTTTTGCTGCCACAACAACCGCAATACTGGTGATTGTAATCCCATTCAATAATTTGCCGCGCACGGCCAGCAACCATAAACAGAGCTGGATCAACTTCTATGGCAAGGCGCCGCAAGTCGTGCATGAAGAAACCGGGAGGCAGATTGTCTTCACTCTTAAGAGAAACCGCAAAGCAATGGGTGCCTGCCATATCGCCAAGATAATGAGGTTCATGATGGTCTAACCCCAACATATCAAAACGTGCCAATTGTGGCACCATCATGCCATGCTGATCTTGCATCATCAGCAATTTACCACGGTAAAAAGCGAACCAGACGTGTTCGCCTTCTAAATTTTCAGGAGCGAATACTCCAGGAGAAAACTCCATTGACCTATAACCTTCTAGGCTGCTTTAACAGGAAACCCTAGTTCTTGCATACTTTCTTCAGCCACTTCGAGAATACCTTCACCAATTGGCTTATCATCTTCCATGCCTTCCAGATAATAGTCGATACTGGTGACAGCATCGGCCAGGGTTTCCATCAGTTCACCAGTCGGCGTTGCCGAGCTGTCTTTGATGAGTTTATTCTCAATAAAGTGCTCACAGGAATCCACTACCGCAGCGGCACGATGCAATTGTAGGAAAACCAGTCCACCCCATACGGATTTCAGAGTCACGGGTACGTTATTTAGATGCATGCCATCCCAGTTGGAATCCATAAATGAGGTAATGGCGCGTTTGGCCAACGAAAGCCCTGCACGAGCCTCTGCTACAACTACACGTCGCGCATCATCCAGCTGGGTCACAGAGATACCATCGTTGATGGCCTCTTCCGCTGTATTGTTGTAAATGTTGCTATCAGGCCCTTTACGGGGCAACAGTGTGGCAATGCTGTTTTCGATATAGAGTAGCGCGTCGGCTACTTGGTTGAATTCTTCGGACTCCACATCCAGATTGTCACTGGACCACTTACCCACAATTTCCGCTTGCTCTTTAAACTGCCCTGCTGCTTTGCTTAAGCCCAGCATAATCAGCGTATTGGCCACTTTATTCATAGCTTCTGAAGTGTTTTCAAAACCTTCATCATCAGAAGAAGCACCGCGCGCACCAAGGTCGAGGGCCTCTTTAATGGCAGTGAGTTCTTCGTTTAAAGCCAACGCAACTGAACGGATAACCGACCCGCCAGGGCCACGCATAATTTCCAGTTCATGACGAAGGGTTTCATCGGTCAGCCCCCCCGTATCCAATTTAAACGTCTGGCTAACTTGTTTGAGTGTTTCTCCACGATCACCCACTAACGAGGCGATATAGACACATTCCTGGACGATGGCTTTAGGCGGCTCCTTTGCCAAAGCCGTTTCACCTACATTGACTACAGCCTTAATTTGTCGATCGATCATACCCAAAAGGGATTTTCGAGCCACATTAAGGTCAATGAGCTCCTGACTGATGGCTTCGAGCACAGCCTGGGCTAACCACCATAGCTTGGATATCGGGCTGTTGCCGCTTAAAGAGTCAATGCGCCCAATAGCGCGACTCATCATTTTGGCATTAACAGGTATGTTTTCGCCTTTTAAGATACCCAGCAATCCCACCTGATACATATGACGAAGACGACGACCGGAATTGTTCAATTTTTCCAAATCCGGTGCAGACGCGTTTGCTTTGGGGGGCCTTGGCGGGTTGTCCCCCAAATCAAAAAACTGGCTTTCAGTGATCAGTGGCTTGTTTAGAAAGAAGCGCACTTCGTTTATGGTGGGAATCAGCAATACAGGTAGTGCTTGCTTTTTCACCTCTACGTATTCTAAGTAGTGATTTAGCACCATGATGGCATTGCTAATACTGGCCAACATGTTTTCGTTGTCTTGATTATGGCGGGAAAGAATCTTATGCCCGAGCCCTTCCAGCTCTTCAGTGAGCAATGACGCACCCGGTAAGTTGATCAGTTTAAACACCCCTTTGATCAGGGCGAACTGTTCAATAGCTGCTTTCAGCCGGGATTCCGTATCGGGTTCTTCTACATACTGTTCTAAATTTGATTCCGCAATGGAGAGCGATTCATCAATCTGTTCTTTCACCATATTAAGTGACGCAGAACCTTCAATCGTGAGCATGCTAACACCGCTTATTCTTGTAAATGGTCTGTTTTCCGTTGAACTAGGTTGGATATGGTTACCTAACCTAAGAATGTTCATCTATGCCAATTTTAAGTATAGATTCTTTTTAAAGTTTTACTCGAACTGGCTAAATTCAACGCAATCGTAAAAAAACGCCTAAGTAGGTTTATTCTCGGCCTTTAGGCTCTACATTAGAAATATAGAATAAACCTCTGTTTAATGTATCTTTTTATGTGCTGATGAACAATAAAAACAGTTGATGGAGCCCACAGAATTAGGAATCACCCTTCTGCCTGACCATCTTTTAACCAAACACATTGACCACCACTGGCTTTTTCAATGGCTTGCAGACGCTCCTCATGCAGCGTTTGTTCGTCAGCACTGGCCTTGATCACTTTAAGCGCTGGCCTGGCGGAATCCAATCTCTTAATGGCTGCTCCCGTGATACCCCCCTCGTCTTCCTCTCCGCCAAGGGTGAGCGCAGTTTGCCCACCCGTCATCATTAGATAAACGTCTGCCAGTATCTCTGCATCCAGCAATGCGCCGTGGAGTTCGCGGTGGGAATTATCTATCTCATAGCGCTTACATAGAGCATCCAGACTATTACGTTGACCGGGGTGAAGCTTTCTCGCCAGTAGCAGAGTATCCAGTACTTTGCAGTGATCTGCCGTCACACCAAGATGATCACCAATCATACGGAACTCATGATCCATAAAGCCAACGTCAAACGCAGCATTATGAATGACTAACTCAGCCCCTTTAATAAAATCCAAGAACTCTTGCGCAATATCGTTAAAACGGGGTTTATCTGCCAGGAATTCATTGGTGATGCCGTGTACTTCGATGGCGGCATCATCAATTTCACGATCTGGCTGCAGGTAACGATGAAAATTGTTTCCCGTCAGCTTGCGGTTCACCACTTCCACGCAACCAATTTCAATTATGCGGTGGCCTTCTGCGGGTTCCAGGCCAGTGGTTTCTGTATCCAATACGATCTGTCGCATGGTTAGCGTTGCCCCATCATTTCTTCTATGGCTTCGTTGGCCAGTTGGTCTGCTAATTCGTTCTCTGGGTGGCCACTATGGCCTTTTACCCAATGCCATTCCACTTCGTGCTCTGCGCAGGCGGCATCCAGTTGCTGCCACAAATCGGCATTTTTCACGGGCTTCTTACTGGCGTTCTTCCAGCCTTTCTTTTTCCAGCCATGAATCCATTCTGTTATGCCTTTGCGCACATACTGGGAATCGGTAGTGAGCTGAACTTTGCAGGGGCGGTTTAAACTTTTCAAGGCCTCCAGAGCTGCCGTTAACTCCATACGATTGTTCGTGGTGTTTTTCTCTGCGCCTTTTAGGGTTTTTTCATGCCCTTTGTAACGCAACAATGCGCCCCATCCACCAGGGCCAGGGTTGCCCTTGCAGGCTCCATCAGTATAAATTTCGACCATTTCGTTCTTCGATTGATTTGTGATTGGCATTAAGTTTTGGAATTGCCGTTATTCATCCACGGCTTACGCGTTGATGGTTTGGCAATGCCAGCTATGGGAATGTTGACCAGGGAATCGCGTACGGACTTAAAGCGGGGTTTTATTGGTGTCAGGGTGGAAACCTGCTTTGTGGCCACTAACACATACACACCACCCCGTTGGCGCCACAAATGTCGACTGAAATAACCAATCCAGTTCAGCAAGCGACGCGCAGTAGGATTAGAAGAAGGAATGCCATGGGCAATACTTTCCAAGCCTTCTACTTTGAAATCTAAAAGTTTCAACCAGTCCGATAACCGCATTGGACTAATGAAATTGCCTGTCCAAGGAATGCGGGCTGATTGCGCCAGTAGAAACCGACTTAGCCCCCACAAGCTCCATGGATTGAACCCGACTATGACTATTTTTCCACCAGGAATAACCGCGCGAGACATCTCCCGTAGAACCCGGTGGGGTGAATTTTCAAAATCGAGACTGTGATGCAAGATGGCAACATCAACGCTTTCAGTGGCAATGGATAGATCATCCAACTTACTACACACACATTTGTAGTGATCAGATTGCTTGGGTTGCTCGCAAATATAGAGCTTATTATGAATAGTACTGCTAGCAGCCATCCACTTGGGCTCACCTATTCCAGTTTGAACGAGATAATAGCCAAACATGGAAGGCAAAAGCTGATCCACAAGCGCCCTTTCCTGCTCGAGAGTTTCCTGCCCCAAGGGCGAATCAAACCATTGATCGAGCAAATTATGAACAAATGTGCCCTGGATTTGTTGGAATGGTTGGAATAATCTCGGTAAGCTCATTGGACTATATACAAGCTCTCTGTCTAGCGTTTAAAGTTTAGGGTATCAGAACTTACCCAGGTTGCAGAGGCCTTTTTAGGATTTCTATCATGTTGACACTTCATCCCATCCCCGCCTTTTCCGACAATTATATATGGTGCCTTCACGACAACAATTGGGCCTATGTAGTTGACCCTGGTGACGCCGCACCGGTTCAAGCTTATTTACAGGATCTCGACCTCAACCTGAAAGGAATTTTGATCACACATCACCATTTTGACCATGTTTCAGGTATTGATGCGCTATTACAACAAAGCCCAGGCATTCCAGTTTGGGGGCCAAAAAACGAAACCATTCCCAGTAAAACGGTAGCAGTGCAAGCAGGAGATGAAGTAAGCCTGAGTTTTCAGAATGAAGCACTTTCCTTCCGGGTTTTTGATGTACCAGGACATACCGCTGGGCATGTAGCTTTCTACGCTGCACAGTATACCGCTGCCCCTCTGCTCTTTTGTGGCGACACCTTGTTTTCAGCCGGTTGTGGCCGTTTGTTTGAAGGCACCCCAGAGCAGATGCATGCGTCATTAAGCCAGCTGAAAAGCCTTCCAGACAACACATTGGTTTGCTGTACACATGAATACACCACGGCGAACCTGGCATTTGCCCATGTGGTAGAACCTGACAACCCCGCTATTGCGGCGCATATTGAGAAAGTGGCCGGCTTAAGAGCTGAAAATTTACCCAGCCTTCCTTCGAATATAGCCACCGAAAAACAAATCAATCCATTTCTAAGAGCGGATGAAGAGTCAGTAATGGCGACTTTAGCTTCAAATTGCGGGCAACGTCCCACGAGTGAAGTGGATTCTTTTGCTAAACTTCGCGCGTGGAAAGACTCTTTTTAACTAAGAATCTTAGGAACGCTTTTCACACGTATTAGGTTTTTACCTAATGGAATTAGATGCACTTCCCAGGAACTGTAGTTTTGTTGTGTTCGCTCACCTATAAAGAATTAAAAATTTTGTTAACGGTTATTTTCAATTGTTTGTTTCTTTGGTCATGCTCCACTTTAGAAAACAAAGAGTCAGAAGTGGTGACCTATGAAAGTGATAGCCTTGCAGCACCAGCGGTTGTTATTGACGATGCCGATAGTGACGCCAGCTTCATAGCTTCAGATTTCTCTGGCCCGGAGTTTTTAATTCCAGATGCCAGTTTTTTGGAAGGCAACACTAAGGATCAAATCCAATCAAACGATACTGTCATTGATGCACTGCCGGTTTCCATTTGGGCAGTCTTTCGAGACAACACTTTGCTGGACTTAAACTCTGATAATGATCGGATTCGTTCACAGCGAAACTGGTATGCGCGCCATCAGAGCTACATCAATCGAGTGGTCACTCGCGCCGAACCTTATCTCTACCACATATTAAGCGAATCTCAGAAACGCGGATTGCCCAGCGAATTGATTCTGCTGCCCATCGTTGAAAGTGCCTATGATCCTTTCGCCTATTCCCATGGTCGCGCCGCCGGTATTTGGCAATTTATTCCAGGCACGGCAAGAGCATTTGGTCTAAAGCAGACCTGGTGGTACGAAGGGCGTCGCGATATTGTGGCTTCCACCAAAGCGGCTCTGGATTATTTGGAATCCTTAAACCGACAATTTGATGGCGATTGGATGTTAGCTTTAGCCTCATACAATTCCGGAGCAGGCACCGTTCGCAATGCCATTCGTAAGAACAAGCGTAAAGGCAAGCCCACAGATTTCTGGAATTTGGATTTACCGAAAGAAACCCGTGCTTACGTTCCGAAGCTGATCGCCATCTCACAGATATTCAATCAACCAGACAAATACGGCATCACCATCAAAGATCTTGCATACCAGCCTTATTTTGACCAAATTGATATCGGAGGCCAGTTAGATTTAGCCTTGGCTGCAAAAATGGCAGGCATTACGATTGAAGAA
>JBFKSL010000264.1:0-6362 GCA_041626995.1 Ketobacter sp.
AGGAATCGGCGCAGGTGGAACTACCAGATGGTATGGCCACAGCGTTGCGACATATTCCAAAAACCGTTACCGGTTGGAACACCTACGCCGAAGATTTCAAACCCGGCGATGTGATTGTGCACAACAATGGCCGCACAATTAGTGAAGAGCATTTTGCGCTTACCTATCAAGTGGGCAACACGCATCCGCTGCATTACGACAAAGTATTCAGCCAAAGCTTAAGTGGCCCCATGAGCGGAAATCCCATTGTCTATGGTGGATTGGTGTATGCATGGCTGGAAGGATTAGCAAGCCGCGACTTAAGTGAGAACGCCATTTGGGAACTAGGGTTCACCGAGGGCTATCATACTCAACCCGCTTTTGCCGGTGACACAGTAGCAGCCCTTACCCGCATTTTAGATGTACAAGATGCCCCCGGAGAATATGCAGATTTGGCCAGCGTGGTAAGCCTGCAATTTATCGGCGTAAAAAACATTACATCTAGCGCTGCGCTGGATCAGCATGGCGCGGATTTGTTTATTAAAGAAAACAATAAAAAAGCTCTGGGCAAAGAGAAAATCAAAGACAAAATTTTTGAGATTGAACGACGTTTGCTGATCAAAAAACGCAGCTAACGAAATCATGCGAACTACATACCCAAGTATGAGTGACGAATTATGAGCGACACCAAACATATCATCACAGATCAAGACGGCAAGCCCAGCAAAGATCGCCCCTGGATTTTCCGTACCTACGCTGGCCATACCAACGTACGGGCATCCAATGAGCTGTATCGCAGCAATCTGGCCAAAGGCCAAACCGGTTTGAGTATCGCTTTCGACCTTGCAACCCAATGCGGTTACAGCTCAGATGAAGATATCGCTCGACCTGAGATAGGCAAAGTGGGTGTCCCCATTAATACCTTAGACGACTTCGCCATTCTATTCGACCAGATCCAAATGGATGAAATCAACACATCCATGACCATCAATGGTACCTCCATGTGGTTGCTGGCGTTATATATTGCATTGGCAGAAGAGCGTGGTATTGATATTGCCAAACTACAAGGCACCACCCAAAACGATTTGATTAAAGAGTTTCTGGCGCGAGGCACTTACGTTTTCCCACCGGATCAATCCATCAAATTGATCGTAGACATGTACGAATACTGCCTTAACAACATTCCCAAATGGAATCCTTCCAATGTGTGTTCTTATCACTTGCAGGAAGCAGGCGCCACACCAGTACAAGAGCTGGCATACTCATTGGTAACCGCCATCACCGTTCTGGATGCCATCAAAGAGCGCGCTTGTTTCAGTGATGAAGAATTCGAACGTTGCGTGGGACGTGTTTCCTTCTTCGTTAATGCCGGTATGCGCTTTGTGGAAGAGATGTGTAAGATGCGCGCCTTTACAGAACTGTGGGATGAAATCTGCCAAGAGCGCTACAAGGTTTCCAATCCAAAATATCGCCGCTTCCGTTATGGTGTGCAGGTAAACTCCCTTGGCCTCACCGAAGAGCAACCGGAGAACAACGCCTGGCGTATTTTAATCGAAGCCCTGGGTGTAACCCTTTCACGCAAGGCCCGATGCCGCGCCCTTCAATTGCCAGCCTGGAACGAAGCATTGTCGCTGCCTCGCCCATGGGATCAGCAATGGTCATTACGTTTGCAACAGATACTGGCCTATGAAACGGATCTATTGGAATATCCTGACCTTTTCGACGGCTCCCCCGTAGTACAATCGAAAGTGGACGATCTAAAACAACAAGCGCGTCAGGAAATTGAAAAAGTACTGGAGTCCGGCGGTGGTGTGGAAGCCATAAAAAACGGTTATATGAAATCACAGTTGGTAATTTCACAAGCTCAGCGCATGGCTAAAATCAACACTGGCGAACAAGTGGTTGTGGGTAAAAACCGTTGGGCCGAGGGCATTGCTTCTCCCCTGCTTTCTGCAGCCGATGGCGGTGTGTTTAAAGTAGACCCTGAATCCGCTGCAGAAACATTAAACGCGCTGGAAAACACCAAAGCTAACCGCGACGAAGCTAAAGCTCAAGCCTGCTTGCAACAACTACGCGATGACGCCAAAGCGGGTAAAAATCTGATGCAGCCGTCCATTGCCTGTGCTCACGCACGTGTATCGACCGGTGAATGGGCTGCTGTACTGCGCGATGTATTTGGCGAATACCGACCGCCCACTGGAGTAGAAGGCCAAACTCTTACCCTGGAGAACGAAAAGCTCGATCAGGTAAGAGACAAAGTGAAATCCTTTATGGATCAATTTGGCCACCGTCCTCGCATCGTTGTGGGCAAACCTGGTTTAGACGGCCATTCCAATGGCGCTGAAATGATATCCGTGGCTGCTCGTCACGCCGGGTTCGACGTTATTTACTTTGGTATTCGATTAAGTGCTGTGGACATCGTGCAATCAGCCATCGAAGAAGACGTGGATGTGATTGGCATCTCCCTGTTATCAGGCTCACACAACGAAATCATTAACCAGTTAATGACTGAACTGGATAACGAAGGGGCAAAAGACGCCATCCCCGTCGTTCTCGGAGGAATTATTCCACAATCGGATATTGAATCCCTACATGCCAAAGGCATTAAGCAGGTGTTCACGCCAAAAGACTATGACTTAATGGATATTATGAATAAAGTCATGGACATCGTATTGGAAAACAAAAAACAGCAGGCATAACCGCCGATGACGGATTGGATTCAACAGCTAAAGGCAGCCCAGCAACTGAAAAAGCTGCCTTTGGCAAAGTTGATCAGTTTATTTGAAAGCACCCTGCCAGAACACGCCACTGAGAGAAAAGCGCTCTGTCAGCATATCCAGCTGCACCCTTCAGACTTTAGCAAGCTCGCCACCATTATCGGCTTTACTGGCACACCCGGCGCAGGAAAATCATCTTTAATAGCAGAACTGTGCCGTACCCTATTGGCAAAACACACTGATATCAGCATTGCCGTTCTGGCCATTGACCCCTCAAGCCAAATTTCTGGGGGTTCTATTTTAGGTGATCGTACTCGTATGCGGCTGGGTCAAAAGCAGCCGCGTTTGTTCTTCCGCTCTCAGGCGTCAAACTTAGAATTAGGCGGCATTACAGAATCCACTTTCCAGGCTTGTCGTATCCTTCGTCACCTGTTCGATTTCATCATTATTGAAACCGTAGGCATCGGCCAAAATGAAATCGATATTCAGTACTTAACGGATCATACCTATTTAGTAATGCAACCCCTGGCCGGCGACCAAATTCAGTTTATGAAATGCGGCATAATGGAAGTGCCCGATAGTTTCGTAGTAAACAAATGTGACGAGGAAAGCTTGGCTCGCAGCAGTTACCACATGCTGAAAAGCTCCCTTAAGCAAGCCAAATTGATAGAAGCTGATGATCAGAGCAATTGTCAACAACCCAAAGTTGAAAATATTTTCCTTACCAGCGCGGTTACCGGAAAGGGTATTGAAGAACTAGGTGAACACCTAATTCAAACCCCACACCGAAAACCCTTTTCCGAATCTGAATTATTCTATTTGAAAAAGCACATACAAAAAGGCTTCGGAGAATTCGGACTAAGAGAAGTTAACCAACTGGAAACAGGTGGCGCTTTCAACAACATCAAAATTTTTGAAGAAAAAGAAAAGTTGGCGTTAGAAGCTATTCAGAAAAAAATCATTAAGTAGAAAGAAAATTCAGAATTTCTTGCAACACTGGCTGGAAAGTTTCTGGCTCCAGATGCAGATGATGATTTCCATCCAGTAACACATGCTTAATATTTGCCACTTTTTCGGCACGCTTTGGCATCATGTCAGAGGCCGCAAAAAAGCTCTGGTTACCTGTAATCAATAAAACCGGCATGATTAATTCTTTTAAATAAGAATCAATCATTTCTTCGGTTAAGCGTATCGCAGAATTCATTTTCACACGGGGATCTGAACGCCAGGTATAGCCCTCTTCTGCTTTATACAGCCCGCGACTACAAAGCGTTTTAGAAGCCGCCTCACTAATGCCACCCAGTGCTTGCATACGGGCCGCTATGGCTTCTGCTTCCGTGTCATAAATGGGTTTTCGGCTCAAACCTGCCCTTTTCATGTCTTTAACGGCTTTTCGTAACACTTCAGCCGACCGATCCGCAGGGGTGGTATGAGTACCGATTCCTTCAATCAACACCAGCTTTTTAATTCTTTCAGGAAAAGCACCAGCCAACAGAGTAGAAATACCCGCCCCCATGGAATGGCCCATTAAAATGAAATCTTCCAACTCCAAAGCATCGGCAAGCCCCACCGCATCATCCACATTATCCAACATGTGATAGCGCATTCCGTCCGGACGGTGATCACTAAACCCGTGCCCGGCAAAATCCAATGCAATTACGCGAAAATCGTTTAATTGCGGAGCAATCAAATCGTAACTGGCGGCGTTATCTAACCAACCATGCAATGCGATAATGGCTGGCTTATCAGAATCGCCCCACTGTTTGGCTGCCAAGGTTTGACCCGCAACTTCAACTCGTATTTCTTCGGTATGCATTATTTCAAATCATTTATAAATTGATGGATAAGCTCAGCAGTAAATTCCGGCTGTTGCAAAGGATACATATGCTCCCCGCTAATCGTTTCGTAGGGAATATCAAAGTAACGACAAAACGGCACAATAAACTGCGCTTTTGATGCATCGCTTTGCGTGCCAAAAACCACCTTTACGGGAAGCTCTACACTAGGATTATAGCGCTTAAGGTTATGGGGGGTATTGCGGAAAATGCCAACTTCAACATCCACTTTATAGGCAAGCTGTACCGAACCATCTTTGTTCTCTTCCACTACACAGTCACAAAATGCTTTAAAACATTTCTCTTCAAACTGAAATAGCTTCTTTGAGGAAAAATAATCAATGGCAGCTTGCCGATCAGGCCATTGCTGCCTTCTGTGTTTGGATTTGCCTGCAGGTGTAATTTTATCGATTTGCCCAGTCAATTTTGCAAAGCGAAACACCCATGAGCCCTTACCAAATATCAAAGGCGGATCTAACATCAACAGCCCTTTAAACAGTTCAGGCTTTTTACAGGCAGCAATAAAACTCACCAAGGCCCCCATGGAATGCCCCACAGCCACTACAGGTTGCTTAGCATTCAAATCCAAATAATCAATCAATTCATCGGCCAGATAAGCCCAGTTATGGGAATAGGAATAATGAGAATCATGGCCAAACTTGGATTTCGCAATAATTTGATGAGGATTTAGCAGATCAAATAATGGAGAGTAGGCTTCCGAAGGAATGCCATTGGCGTGGGCAAAATGAACTAACATTGAAAAACCTTAATGAATAAGCATCATAAATCTACTGAGAGCGGCTTCCTATATGGAATACCGCCCTCGTGATTTCATTAAGATAAGATACTAGTAACTATGGCTTATTCCCACAACACTTTTTCTGATGAGTCATACCAATTTTCAACCAAGTCACCATAACGCGATTCTAAAACGTTACGCTTAATTTTCAGGGTTGGGGTCATGACCCCGTTCTCAATAGACCACTCACCTTTGGTTACCACCAAGGTTTTCAATTTCTCATGGGGATCAAGCTTTTCGTTAACTTCTTGGTAAAGTTTCATTAGTGCGTCATGAATAGCGTCGCGACTTTCGCCATTATTCAGTGCGGCTAAATCAGCTTCAGCTAGAGAGATCAAAGCTAATGGTTGAGGCATGGCATTGCCAACCACACAGCACTGCTCCACGTGAGAACTGGCTAACAGCTTGGACTCAATGGGAAACGGTGCAACATATTTTCCTTTACTGGTTTTAAATATCTCTTTAATGCGGCCGGTAATCTTCAGGCTGCCGTCCGCTTCAATCACGCCCACATCACCAGTTCGCAAAAAGCCGTTCTCATCCAATGCTTCTTTGGTTTTTTCTGCCTCTTTGTAATATCCAACCATGGTAGTTGGCGAACGCACCAAAATTTCTCCACCATCGCCAATTTTTACTTCTACCAAAGGATTGGCTTGTCCAACAAAACCTACACGGCCTTTACCTACCCGAGTGCTGTGGGAATAGCCCATATTTTCGGTCATGCCATACACTTCTAATATCTCAATGCCAAGTGTTCTGTACCATGCCAGCAGGCTATTGGAAATCGGCGCAGCTCCACTAAAACACAGCCGGGCTTTATCTAAACCTAAACCTTCCAACAATTTCTTTTTAATAATTCCAGATAGAATTGGCACCTTCAGCATGAAGTTTAATTTCTTCTCTGGAATTTTGGAAAACACGCCCGCTTGAAACTTAGCCCAAATACGAGGCACTGCGAAAAATATCGTTGGTCGTGCTCGTTGTAAGTCCTGTGCGAATGTATCGAGGGACTCAGCGAAGAATACATGCATA
>JBFKSL010000265.1:0-6356 GCA_041626995.1 Ketobacter sp.
AGGGCGAACAGGCTAACCACTGTTGCAATGGTGATCCAGCGGTGCTCAATAGCGGAGCGGAGTATGTTGCGATAAAAAATAAAAAACTTTCCGCCGTAAGGATCTTTCTGCTCCCCGTCGGTTGGTTTGCCTTGCTTTAATAAGTGTTTGCACATGAGCGGGGTAACGGTTACTGCGGTTAGCCAGCTCAACATTAACGAAATTAAAATAACGATAAAGAGTGAGCGACAATATTCTCCGGTACTGTCATCTGATGTGCCAATGGCGGCAAAACCTGCGACGGCTACCACAGTGGCTCCTAGCAGAGGAATGGCGGTTTGGCCAACAATATCTTTGGCTGCGGTAAGGGCATCAATACCTTGTTGCATGCGCATACGCATGCCGTCGGTTATCACTATGGCATTGTCCACTAACATGCCAAGGGCAATAACCAGGGCGCCTAATGAAATACGCTCTAAGGTCATGCTGCCCATTTTCATAAAGATAAAAGTGCCCAAGATAGTCACCGCCAAAATCGCACCGATAATGATGCCACTGCGTAAACCCATGGATAGCAACAGCACCAATACAACGATGGCGATAGAGGCCAGCAGATTTTGTTTAAAGCCGTCGATGGCCAGGGTGACCGCTTTGGATTGTAAAGAAATAACGTTGATGTCTAGACCAATGGGGGTGAGCGGTGCCAGCGCGCGCATTTTATTTTCGATGGCCTGACCCATGGTAACCACGTTACCTCCGGATACGGTGGAAATACCAATGCCGATGGCTGGTGTGCCGTTGTATTTCAAAATGGCAGAGGGCGGATCTTGATAACCACGAGAAATTTTTGCCACATCTTTTAATAGTACCAGATGGTTTTCTTGATCAGTGTTGGCTTTGATTAACAGGTCGCCAAATTCTTCCACCTTGCGAAATTCCCCGGTGGGGTTTACGGCAATATGGTCGTCTCCCAGTGTTAAATAGCCTGCCGTGGTGGGAATGTTTTTCAATCTTAAGGCATTGGTGATTTCCGTTGGAGAAACACCAAATTCCGCCATGCGTTCTCGCTGCATTTCCACAAATACTGCTTCGGGCAAATTGCCATAAAGGGTGATTTTTTTAACGTCTTGGACAGGAAGTAACTCTCGTTGTAAAAACTTGGCGTACTCATAAACTTCATCGTAATTGAAGCCTTCACCGGTAATGGCAAGATAGATACCGTACACGTCGCCAAAGTCATCGTTCACTACCGAAGGTAAAGTGCCGGGAGGTAAGTGAGCCTGAGCATCGTTTACTTTGCGACGAAGCTCATCCCATACCTGTGGCAAAGTGGTTTTATCATAGTTGCTCTTGATGACGGTTTTGACAATGGAAATGCCGCGGGAAGAGCGCGATTCCACATAATCCAATTGGCCCAACTGTTGAACGGCTTTTTCGATAACGTTGGTAACTTCTTCTTCTACCTCCTGAGCACTTGCGCCAGGGTATTGGGTAATAACCTGCGCTTCTTTTATGGTGAATTCAGGGTCTTCCAGGCGGCTTAAGCTGTTAAAGCTTTTTGCGCCCACCACAAGCATTACAGCGGTGAGTACCCAGGTGGTGACATGGTTGCGCATGCTCCATTCTGCAATGTTCATTAGAATTCCACCTTCTCAATGGGGCGTACGCTCATGCCCTCACGTAACTTGCTGACACCCGCCACTACAATTACATTACCGGGGCTAAGGCCCTTTAAAATCGAAACTTTGTCTTCCCCAATTAAATTGCCTAAGGTGACTGGCTGGCGTTTGGTTTTGTTATCTTCCACCAGCCAGACGTTGGTGTTGCCTGCTTCATCTGCAGCAATGGCCGAGGTGGGCAGTACAAAGTCTAACGCTTCGGGTCTATTGGTGCGGGTGGCGATGACTTTTGCGGTCATGCCCGGCAGAATGTTGGAGTCCGCAGGCCGTGGCATTTGTAATACAAAACGAAAAGTTTGGGTGACCGGGTCTGCTTGAGTGGAATATTCTTTTATGGTCACATCAAATAGTTTTCCTGGCAGGGCATCAAACTGAGCTTTTACCGTGGCATCCTTTCTCACATCTTTCACGGTTGCCATAATTCTTTCCGGTACATACACCACCAGTTCCAGAAAGTCTGAACCTTGCAAGCTGACAATAGTCTGTTTGGCCTGTATTTCTTGATAGTTCTCCACATGACGAACAGCGATACGACCAGAAAAAGGCGCGATCAGCTTGGTGCTTTCCAGCGCTTTTTCTGCTTTTTCCATTTGCGCTTTGGTTACCTGCATGTTGGATTTAAGACGATCATACTCTGCTGGAGAAATGAATTTTTTCTCCAACAAGTCTTTAGCTCGCTGAAAATTCGCAGAGGCATTGTTGTAGCGGGCTCGAGCTTCATCGGCGGTACTGCGAAAGTCTCTTTGATCCAATTGCGCCACCAAAGCGCCTTTTTCCAGTAACTGTCCCTCTTGGGCGGGAAGCTTAATGATTTTTCCCGGCACCTCGAAGGACAGATCGATGCGTTCGGCTGCTCTCACACTGGCGGGATAAGTGCGAGAATCCAGTTCGTCACCGGAGGCAATGGAAACTACTTTCACTGGGCGCGGCTTTAATTCGGGGGCTATGGGCTCTACGTTTTCGCTACACCCTGTAAACAAAATGACTACCACTGCCAGGCTAGTGAGCGAGAAAAAAGAGGTACAACGGTAGCTCCGTTGAAAGTGCATTAGTAAGCTCATGTGACAGCGGCCTCCAGCCAACTATTTAGGAAAGAAAGTTAGTTTAATCATGGTAGGTGAATTTTTGGTGGCTGTGAACAAAACCGCTGAATTTTCAGATGGATACCGAATGATCGTTGTGAGTTACCTGGTTGCAGGCAGATAGGCCATGGTGCCTTGCCAGTCTGTCCCGATTGGCGTGTTACAAAACTGTAACTAGCGGTTTAGTTTTCAGTCAATTGTGGCATAATGTGCGGCCTCTTTACTAAGGGGATAGAGTTAGAGGCTTGAGTTAACTGCCTAGGTATTTTTAGGAGAGAACTTAGACATGTTGTCTTTTTTGCCAGCACCGGTCAAAGGTGTGTTGGCGTTTTTATTGATTTCACTAAACACCATTATCTCCGTAATACCTTTGTTGATAGTGACCTTGCTGAAGCTCGTTTTTCCAATCGGTTCTTGGCGTCGGTTGGCAGCGGCAATTTTGGTGTGGATTGCTGAAAACTGGATGAGTGTGAACAAATGGGCCATTAGCCTAGTCAATCCAGTTCAGGTGGATGTGCAGGGCTTGGATGGGCTTCATTACCACGGTTGGTATTTGGTGAGTTGTAATCATCAAAGTTGGAGTGACATTCTCATTCTGCAACAGGTGTTTAATCGCAAGATTCCTATGCTGAAGTTTTTCTTAAAGCAGGAATTAATTTGGGTTCCCCTGATGGGGGTGGCTTGGTGGGCGTTGGATTTTCCATTTATGAAACGCTATACCAAGGAGTTTTTGGAGAAACACCCAGAATTGAAAGGTAAGGATTTGGAAACCACCAAAAAGGCTTGCCAAAAGTTTAAGGAAATTCCCGTATCCGTTATGAATTTTTTAGAGGGTACGCGGTTTACGAAACAGAAACACGATAACCAAAAATCACCGTATCAAAATTTATTAAAACCAAAATCCGGTGGTATCGCGTTTGTGCTTTCAGCTATGGGTGGGCAGTTGCGCTCCATGTTGGACGTAACCATTGTATACCATGATAAGGACATAGAGTTTTGGGATTTACTTTGTGGCCGAACTCATCGTATATCCGTTCATATTCAGGAACGTCAGATTCCCGAGCATTTTGCCCTCGGGGATTATGAGAGTGATCCAGCATTCCGTGAGGAATTGCAGGCTTGGGTCAACCAGATATGGATAGAGAAAGACCAGTTAATTGCATCGATGCGATCCGCATCGGCTGTAAGTTAGTAGTGTATGTTGTTGTATAACTGAAGGGTTTGAAGTATGTCTGAACTAGGACAAAACAGCTCCGTTGAAACGAATTTGGCTCAACTATTTATGCGTGCTTTTTATTGGGCCGACGAAGGTTTGCAAAATGCCTTGAAGAAAAATGGGTGGCCTTCCATTACCCGTGCACAATCTTTGGTGTTTGTGAACATCGCAGAAGGGGTAACTCGCCCATCGGAAATCGCAGCTCGTGTGGGTGTAACCCGCCAGGCTATTCATCAAACCATCAATGAGATGGTTGAGTTGGGTTACTTAACTTTGGAAGCCGACCCAAAAGATCGTCGTGCTAAAGTGGTTGTGTATACCGAAAAAGGCCAGCAAGTGGGTGGCACAGCCACTCAAGCGTTAAGAGAGATTGAAACTTCTTTGTCCAGCCGAATTGGCACCGAGCGTGTTGGTGCATTGCGTGAAGCGTTGGCTCAAGAGTGGGGCGCACCTTTTCAATCGGTGTAAGTAATAAGACTGTTATGCAGATAAGGGTGTGTGATCTTTGTGTCATGCACCCTTTTTTATTTGATCTTTCTTTTCTGTCTAAACCTAGGATTGTTTGCGCTGCGGTCGTCGAGTGCGACGGCGGCGTTGATTATGGTGGTGACTTTCACGCTCTTTTTCTCTTTCACTGTTTACTTCCGGCTCTGGAATTTCTGCCAATAAGCTAGCCTCTGGTTGCGAACACTCCAGTTTGTCACCCAATAGTTGTTCAATGGCAGGTAATTGAAAGGCATCCTCTTCGCACGCAAAGCTGATGCTGATACCAGACTTGCCGGCACGACCAGTACGACCAATACGGTGAACATAATCTTCAGGATCCTCTGGAAGAGTGTAATTCACCACGTGAGTGATATCATCAATGTGGATGCCGCGCCCGGCTACGTCGGTGGCTACTAGAACTCGAATGCGTCCTTCGCGGAAACCTTCTAGAACTTTAATACGCTTTTGCTGTGGTACATCACCGGACAAGGTGGCGCACTTAATACCGTAATCTCTCAGTTTATGGGTGAGGTCGCGGGTTTCATCCCGGCGATTGGCAAAGATCATTACCCGCTCAAGCTTGTTCTGGTTGATTAGGTTATAGAGTAGGATGAACTTTTCTTCGGTGGTAACGATATAAACTTTTTGATCTACTGTGTCAGCAGCTAGATTTTCCGATTCCACTTCCAGCTGCTCTGCATTGATGGTCCAGCTAGAGGAAAGGTTCATGATGTCGTCGGTAAAGGTGGCGCTGAACAGCAGGGTTTGGCGGAATTCTTTAAATGGCGTTTCACGAATAATGCGTTTTACATCGGGAATAAAGCCCATATCCAGCATGCGATCTGCTTCGTCGATTACCAGAATTTCAGTTTCACTCAGGAACAGGTCTTTGTTCTTCACAAAATCGATCAGGCGTCCTGGTGTGCCCACGATAATATCCAGAATTTCGTTGTGAAGGCGCCGTTGCTGCTTCTGGTAATCCATGCCACCCACAATGCTCATTAGAGTAAGTGGGGTATGTTTTATCAAAGCCTGAGCGTCTTTCTCGATCTGCATGGCCAGTTCTCGCGTGGGTGCAAGAATCAATGCCCTAGGCTCTCCGTTGAAGCGCTCTTCCTGTTCTGGCTCATTTAGTAGGCGGTTGATCACGGTAATCAGAAAAGCGGCCGTTTTACCTGTGCCGGTTTGAGCCTTGCCAATCACATCTTTACCTTGAAGAGTGATGGGCAAAGTCAGGGATTGAATGGGGGTGGCGTACTCGAAACCCAGTTCATCAATGCCTTTCTGTAGATTGGCATCTAAATTTAATGATTGAAAACGCAATAGGGGGATATTGTCTTCGTTTGCCACTTCCGTCATGAGGGGATCGTTACCTGTCAATGCATTTACCAGACCGACTAGCATAACGGCATCTACTGGCTAAAGTATAGAAAATTCTCATTAATGCATTTGAAAAACCAACAATTGATTATTGGCAGGCATGGCCACATCGTCAAGAAATGCCAAACCGGCTTGCTGGGCAAGTTGCTGTACGGCTTCAATATCCCGTATGCCTTGGTGCTGCCCCCGTTGCTTAAGCCAAACGTCAAAGTTTGCGTTGCTAGGGGTGGTGAATTCACCATTGTATTTAAAGGGCCCATAGATAAAACCATAGCCATCGGGTTTGATCAGGTTTGGTATGGCTGCAAAGAACTGCTTCACGTTAGGCCAGCTCATAATATGCAGCGTATTGGCGGTAAACAAATGATCTGACTGTGGGGGCAGTTGATCGGGGCGGGTGACATCAAATTCTAATGGGCTAAGTAGGTTGGCCAAATTAGCCTCCTGTAGCCATAGCTCGATACCTGGGATGTTTTCTGCTAAATCCGTTGGCTGCCATAGAATATGGGGGAGGTGTTCACTGAGATAAACGGC